>NZ_JAHLOH010000027.1:0-155760 GCF_018917285.1 Tissierella carlieri
TGATGATTTCATAGACGAAGCTTTATCATATGCAAAGCGAAATTTAGAGCAATCCAAAGAAACTTAGAGCAATTCTATGAAGATATTGTACTATTTTTTCATATTTAGTTTACAGAGCCTAATTAGATTCTATGTATTTTTTTCATGATGTAGAGATAATCTTGTAACTGCTCTCCAACGCAGTAAATATGCCTCAATCTTATCAAGAATAAAATTAAGAATAATACCTACTATTAATAAAATAAAAATACATGACATAACACGAGCAATTTTAAAATATGATGACGCATAAGCAATCATCCATCCAAACCCTGCTGAAGCCCCCATAAATTCTCCAATGATTGCGCCAATCAAAGAAGCCCCTACACCATTACGAATACCAGCTATTATCCAAGGCATACTAGATGGTAGCACAACATGGTATAGTGTTTGTATTGTTCCTGCACCCAGTAAATTGGCGGATTCAATAAGCTTAGGTTCTACATTTTGAATACCTGCATAAGTAGAGAAAAAAACATTAAAAAAGACCATTAATGCTGCAAGAAATATCTTTGATGTTAAACCTAGTCCAAACCATAATATATATACTGGTGCTAGTGTAAGTTGGGGTACACCATGAATAGCTGTAATCATCGGTAAAAAAATTTTACCTAATGATTGTACTTGTCCAAATAATAGACCAACAGAAATTCCTATAATAGTACCATAAAACAATCCAGCAAGTGCCTCACGTAAGGTTATAGATGTATGTTTTACTAAATCTCCGCTTAAAAAAAATTGTTTTAGGTCTAAAACAATCTCACTTGGATAACTTGTAAAAAAAGCATTATAAAGCTTAAATCTAGCGGTAATTTCCCAGAAAGATATAAATAGAATAACAATCAATATTCTTGTAATAATTATAAAATTATTTTTTCTCTTCTCCATAATCACCATCCTTTCATATTGGTCCAAAATTGTCGAATATTGTCAACAATATAATGCTGTATACATATAATAATCTATCAATATAAGATATTGAAGTGTTATTAAAAAAAATAATAGTAATTTAATTACTATTATTTTTCTTAATAATATATTTAATTTAAAATAACCTTGACATTGTTTTAGCTAAAATCTATACTCCGAACTTCCTCAACAAAAGATATTACCACTTAACTCTGTCCCCTTTTGTAAAATATTGCTATAGGAATGGTTATATTGGTAATATTTTTACCTTCCTGCACATTGTATTCTAACATAAAGCAATAAGTTGTGTTAGTATATACTTTGAAGCAGATTAAAATAGTGTAGTTGGGAGGTATTAATTTTGATTAAAGTAATTTTTGACTGTGATAATACTATGGGATTGCCAAACAAGGATGTAGATGATGGTTTAACCTTCATGTACTTAATAGGTAATAAGGCTATAGATTTGCTTGGAATTACCACTACTTTCGGAAATAGTAATATAGAAGATGTATTTGCAGCTACTACTAAATTGTTTAAGGACTTAAATATTACAAATATCCCCTTAAAGAAGGGGTCAGCAAAAGGTTCGGATAGAAGGAGTGAAGCAGCTAAATTTCTTGTAGATATAGTAAATAAATATCCTAATGAAGTTACTATATTAGCAACAGGTTCTCTATCTAATCTATATGGTGCCTATCTTCTTGACAATGATTTCTATAAAAAAATTAAGGAAATTGTACTTATGGGAGGACTAACTAAACCCTTGATAATCAATGGTAAAAACTTAAATGAGTTAAATTTCTCTGTTGATAATGAAGCAAGTCACAATGTTCTGCACTCTGGTGCAAAAGTCACTACGATGACAGGTCATATCTGTCTACAGGCAGAATTTAAAAAAGAAGAGTATGAAAGATTGATGAAAAATGAAGATATACCTTCTTATGTATATATCAAGGAAAACTCCTACGCTTGGTTTGAGTATTTTAGAGAATTATTTAATACTGAAGGCTTCTTTAATTGGGATATAGTTTCTGCTATATATATAACAAATCCTGAACTGTTTGATGATAATTTTAAATCTATAGTTTCAGATGTAGAAGACTTAAAAACTGGATTTTTAAGAATAGATGAAAGTAATGAAAAAGGAAGTAAAATAAATATCCCTACTATGATAAAGAATGTGAAGTTGTTTAATGAATTGGTTTTTGAAGCTTGGAGTAATGTGGCTGTAGAAAATAATTGATGTAATAAACTATTAAGTGCCACACAACTGGCACCGATAAAAATTCAAACTCCCAAATAGGCTTATCTGGGAGTTTGTCTAATATATTTATTTTACTAATTCAAATGAATATTCTTTTACACCTTCAATAGAATTTACTACGTTTTCATAACCAAGGTCTTCTAATTGCTTTGCTACTTCAGCACTCTTAGTGCCAGTATTGCAGTATAAAGCAATAGTCTTGTCTTTTGGTAATTTATCAAGATTTGCCTCTATAGCATTAAATGGAACATTGATAGCTCCTGCAATCATTCCTTCTTCTGCAACTTGTTTCTCTTCTCTAACATCTACTAATAGGATATCTTTATTTTCATCAATAAGTTTTTGGAAAGCAGCTCCTCTTATATCTTGGTAGTGAACTAAATCATATTCAAATTCTTTAACTCCTGCGGCATTAGTTACATCTTTAAATCCATTATTAACTAAAATCTCTGCAACTTGTCCACTTTTCTTTCCTGAATTACAGTAAGTAATAATTGGGAATTCCTTTAAATCTTCAAGTTCACTAATTCTATCTTCAAAACCTTCCACATTAATATTAATAGCATGTGGAATATGACCTTCTTTGTACTCTTCTGGAGAACGTACATCAATAATTAAAACTTTATCTTTTTCTTTTCCTGAATTTTGTTTTACAAGTTTCTCACCTGTCATTGTTTTTATTGTAGCTACATCTGAATTACCATCTGCTTGTTTTCCTTCATTTTTTGTACATGCAACTGTTAATGTCAGCGTTAACATCATTACCATTAATAAAGTAATAAATTTAGATCTTTTATTATTCATTTCTTCCTCCTTATTATATACATTGATTTTCCTCGTTGATTATAACATTATCAATTTTTATTTTCAATTTATATAGCAAATATCTATCCATTAAATAATTGGCATAGATTTATTTAATGATTTCATATTTATCGTTATAATGTATCAATTACTTAAGGTTGCTTTTATCATATTTTTAAGAGTAGAATCTATACTCCAAACTTCCTTAATAACCCCTCCATAAAATCTATATCCAAGTACTCCTTTATCTTCTCAAATGTATCCATATTCTTTATTTCTTTCTTAGGATCATGGTATTCTACATAGGCATGAGCACACCAACCTAAAGCTCTTAAATACAAATAGGGAGTATAGAGATCAACTCTATCTCTTATATCTCTATCCTTTCCATTTAATCCATTAATATAGTTCTTAAAGAATTCTTCTTTTTCATCAGAGCTCAATATATAGCTTGCCTTCCACAATGTAGTAGTAGGTGCGAGAAATTGAGTTAAATCCTGAGCAGGATCACTAATCACCGGTTTTTCCCAATCAATTAAATAAGATCTCTCTCCTATGATAAAATTATGAGAGTTGACCTCTGTATTATTTATTACATACCAAGGATTATCTATAAAGTATCTCTCTTTGTCTTTATTAATCTTCGCCCACTCTAAGAATTTATCAAAAAAGGATTTAACTCTTTTATCCACTATAGGACTGTCCCAGATATTAGAAAGAAGTCTTTCCCCTTCACCTATCCTAGCACTAAATATATTTTTTTCTGTTATAAAATGATTATCCTTAGCTATTTCTAAGGAGTGAATTCTCGAAAATATCCTTGCTGCCTTCATTAAATCCTTTCCATAATCAAGAGGTGCTCCTTCTAAGAATTCCATAATGAGTATCCCATAATCAAAATACATTAAAGAACCATCTACAAAGAATACCTTAGGAGTTACTGAGGATTTCTCTAAATATTTTAGAGAATTGAACTCATATCCTATTTGATTTTCTAATTGCAGCTGGCTTCCAGTATTTACTCTAAATACATATTTATTAGGAAAAGAGCTTAAGGTAAAGTTAATGTTATATTCACCCTGAGCTAAGAATTCAATTTCAAAATCTTCCTTTAAATCAAGTTCCCTTAAAGTAGTTTTTCTATTAATATTAATATATCCTTTTATTTGTTCTATCAACTTGTCCTTGACCAGTGTTCTCCCTCCATTCTTTTATAAATTTCACTGTTTTTAAAGCTATCTTGTCCCTATGACCTTCATATTTATCCATAAATGCAAATAAATCTTCCTTAGTGTCAATATCCATATATTTAGCAGCAAGACCTACCGTTAATCTTTGATTATTTGCCATATCTATGGTGGATTCCAGTACTGACTTTCCACCCCATTTTTTAGATATATGAAATATCCCCTCATTTGGTTTTTTCATCCCTATTAGGTAATATCCTCCATCATAGGATGGTCCCAGTACTATATCTTTTTCCTCTAATATTTTAAAGGAATGGAGTATATCTTCATTTTTAATATGTGGTATATCTGAACCTATTAATATTACCTTTTCATAGTCTAAAGATAATATATCATTTATTGCATTATACATTTTATTGCCTAAATCTTCTCCTATTTGGGGTAAAGTCTTAACAAACTCAGGTATTATATTTTCTATAGTATCTAATGAATTTTCAGGAGTATAGGTAAGATATATATCTATTTCTTTCAGCTTCTTGAAAGTATTGAATAAATCCTTCAAAAAAGCCATATGAAGCTCCGCACATTCATCTCCAGACATAATATCCATCAATCTTGTTTTCGTTTGTCCTGCCATTGGTATTCTTGTCATAAGTATTAGTGCATTCATTATCTCACCTGCCTGTATATTTTAGCCAATTTATCTGCTGGAGTGCCTAGCATATATAATATTTTTATTTTATGCATCAATAGGAGAGTTTTAAGTTGTCCTCCTTCTTTAAATCTTCTAGCAGAAGTTCCTATTTTTTTATCTAATACCTTCATCTTACCAAGTTTATGAATTCTGCGGGAAAATTCCCAATCCTCCATTAGTTCCATTTCCTTATATCCCATTAATTCTTCAAATATATCTTTTCTCATAAATATACCTTGATCCCCAAATATCAGTTTCAAATATTTAGCTCTTCTATTTGAAGAGTTTGATACATATCTCATAAAAGGAGTATCTAAGTCATAAAAATATAGCTTGAAGCATCCTCCAATATAACCATCTTCTATTATCTGTTCCATTTCTAATATACTATTTTTCTCTAATTTCGAATCGGAATGAACAAACCACAATATATTACCCTTTGCAATTTTTGCACCTGCGTTCATCTGTCTTGCTCTACCCCTGGTGCTGTTGATAACTATAGCATATTTTTTTGCAATATCCACAGTTTTATCACAACTACCCCCATCCACTACTATTATTTCTTTATTTCCCTCTATTTTAATTAAATTCTCCAAGTTTTCCTTTATAGTTTTTTCTTCATTCAACGCAGGTACTATTATGGACACCATAGTTTCACTTCTCCTTAAATATCTTTATACCTTCAATATCTATATCTATTGACACCTTATCTCCTACTTTATATATTTTAGAGTTTTGAGATATTATCTTTAGTTCCTTTCCTTTTATTAATACAGTATAATAAACTCTCTCCCCAGCATATTTACTAGATGCTACTATTCCTGTTAAGTCAGTGGTTTCTTCGGGATATATTTTTATATTCTCTGGTTTAATCATGGCCTTTGCTTTTTTTATATCCTCCATTTCTACAGGAAGGTTGCAAATATCGGATATAAACATATTATTTTCCACTAAACCATCTATATAGTTTTTTTCACCAAAGAAATCTGCTACTTCTATTGAAATAGGTCTTTCATATAGTTCTTCTGGAGTTCCAAATTGTTTAATTTCTCCATTGAGCATAATAGCTATTTTATCAGAGGACATCAAAGCTTCTTCCTTATCATGGGTAACCAAAATCGTTGTGATATTTAGCTTCCTTTGTATTTCTAGAGTAAATTCTCTCATATCTTTCCTTAATTTTGTATCTAAGTTAGAAAAAGGTTCATCAAGTAAGAGTACTTTTGGCTCTATGGCTAAAGCCCTGGCTAATGCTACTCTCTGTTGTTGCCCTCCCGAAAGCTTATTCGGATATTTTTTATTATATCCCTTTAGTTGGACTAATTCCAGCATCCTCTCTACTCGAAGGCTTATCTCTTTCTTTGGTATCCTCGCCATTTTAAGACCAAAACCAATATTTTCTTCTATATTCAAATGAGGAAATAATAAATAATCCTGAAAAACTATTACAGTACCCCTCTTTTCCACAGAAACATTTGCTATATCCTTATCTCCTAAAAATATTTCCCCATTATCAGCTTTAATCAGCCCTGCTATTATCTTTAAGGTAGTAGTTTTGCCACAACCAGAAGGTCCCAATAAGGAGACTACATTTCCCTCTGGGGCTTCGAAATTAATATTATTCAAGACCTTAATTTTATTAAAGGATTTCTCTATATTTTTCAAGGTAATTTTAGACATAATTATACTCCTTCAACTTATCTTTATAGAACTTATTTGTAATCCTTTCTACGATAATTAAAAATATCAAAGTAGTAAATATAAAGACTACGCTATAAACAGATGCCATCATTCTATCACCACTCTGAATATAGGGAAACATTAGCATTGAGAAGGTTATTATTCTTCCTCCTCCTATTAGAAATGTAAGGAAATATTGACTAAAGGATACTATAAAAGCCATACTTCCAGCAGAGATTATTCCAGGAAGTATCATAGGAAATGTTACATAATAAAAGGTCTGAAATCCATTAGCCCCTAAAACCCTAGCTTGCTCTTCCATTTCTTCACCTATTATTTCAAAAACACTTTTAAGGATTCTAATACTATATGGGATACAAGGTATAAGTTGTATCAATACTACTCCTAAAAAGGTATTAGCAAGCCCCATTTTAATAAACTGAAGATGTATACCCATGGCTACTGTAACAGTAGGCACTATAACTGGTGCAAATATTAGCATTTCTATTAATTTTTTCCCCTTGAATTTGTAAAGAGCCAGTGCCTTAGCTGCTGGTATAGTTATACCTAGAGTAATCATTGTCACTGCAAAGGATAAAAACATACTAAATAATAGAGTAGATAAGCTCTTTGACGATGGATTTAAAAAATAAGACCATCCTCTTAACCCCCAATTTTCTGGCAATAAATGAGGCCACGGCCAATTCTTTGCAAAGCTCCATAGAAATATAATTGCTAAGGGTAATAATAAAAAGCTTAAAAATATTCCTATTATTATTTTATATCTTAATTTAGTTTTATCTTTCATATTATCACCTGCCGTATTTATAGGCTTTTTCAAAGGCCTTATAATAAAGCCATGTAAGAATCAAAGCTATTAAAGTAATTAATATATTATATACCATGGCATATGGTCTATTTGCAAGTACTGGGTTGTTATATTCTATAAATGCCTGTACCGACAAAGCCTTAGGCTGTGTTGGTCCCAATAATAAAGGTACTTCATATGCTCCAAAGGAAAATGCAAAGATAATAATAAAGGAGGAAAAGACAGAAGGCATAATAAGAGGGAGAAGTATATAAAAAAATATCTGCCTCTTATTAGCTCCTAGATTACCTGCTACATCTGATAGTTTACTGCTGACCTTACTAAGTATGGTATAGGTTGTAAGAGCAACAAAGGGTATTTCCTTCCATAGATATGCTATTATTACACCAATTCCGTTTCTCTCGTAGAGAATAGACGGAAACTGGCTTTGATCAGTAATCAAGCCAGCTTCATATAAAATTCTCGGAAGAATTCCTGATTGAGATAAAATATTATATACTAATAAAACAGAAACTATATGGGGTACTATAATAGGTATTCTATATAGAGATTCTACCATCTCTTTTTTTCCTTTTACTTGAAGAATTGCATAAGATAAAAGTACTCCACAAACTACTGCCATAATAGATGAGGTAAAAGAAGTATAAAGGCTGAATCTAAGGGATGATATAAATCCCTTACTAGTTAATACCTCTTTATAGTATTTTAATGTAAATTCTGTTAAACCTACTGCCTTAAAATATCCTAAGCTTTGTATAAGCCCCATTATTATTCCTGAAACAAAAATGGTAATCAAAACAAATAGTATTGGAAATAGCAATAGATAGGGTTTTAATTTCTCCCTCAAATTACTCACCTTCACCTGGTATCATTTCCATCCATATTTTTTCAATTATTGGAACTAGATCTGCCGGCATCTCCGGAATTCTATGTTCTAGCAATACATCCTGAGGTAAAGTTGCCATACCTAAAGGAATAGATGCAAATCTATCTTTTTCCCCTTGACTTAATTTATCGTTATCTAATACTGGTAAATCTCCCCATGTCTCCGGCTCATATTTCGTGGCTTGAGATTCTACATTTAATATATAGTTAATAAGAGCCATAGCTCCTGCCTTATTCGGAGCATTAAATGGTATAGCTAGAAAATGGGTATTACCTATGGTTCCTTTGTCAAATATAAAGGTTCTAGTAGATTCTTTATATTCTCCCGTTGCAATTTTTCCTGATGCTGAGTTTGGATTGTAAGTCATAGTCATCCACACTTCTCCATCTGCATACATATTATCAAGAAGAGGTGCATCCCCTGGATAAGTCTTTCCTTCATTCCATAGATAAGGCTTTAGTTCCTTTAAATATTCAATAGCCGGTTCTATAGCCTTCCTTACAGTTTCTTCATCAGCATCCATGTCCATAAATTGTTCATACCCTACTATATCACATATTATATTTCTAACAAAAGCAGATCCTGTAAAATCTGGTAATGCTGGGTAAGTAAACTTACCTGGATTTTTCTTTGCCCACTCTAATAGCTCCTTGTGGTCAACAGGAGTCTTGTCTACTTTTTCACTATCATATACCATTACCATCTGAGCTTTTCCATAGGGCGCTTCATAACCTTCAACAGGATAACCAAAATCATATTTTACATCTGGTGAATCCTTATCTACGTATTTATTGAAATTCGGTAATTTATCAGTAAAAGGTCCAAATAATAAATTGTTTTCCTTAGCAGTAAAGAAATTTTCTCCATTAATCCATACTACATCTATATTTCCTTTTTCTACATTAAGCTGCTTCTCATTTAGAAGACTGTTTAATATTTCATCTATATTCATTCCAACTCTTTTTACGGTAATATCATAGTCTTTTTTTACATTCTCTGATAAATAACCATCTATCCATGAGTTAGTTTGCTGACTGCCACCCCATCCATAGAAGGTAACAGTCGTCCCTTTTGCAGCTTCTAATAATTCTTCAAAATCTTGATCTAATATATTCCCATTATTCACTGTCTTCGTACTGCATCCAGCTAAATTAAATATTAATACTACTGATAATATAAGTAACCATAACTTTTTATTCATTGATCTTGTCTCCTTTTCCTTGAAATACTTTTTTCATTATAAAAGAAATTAAAAACAACCCTATTAATAAGCCTATAGAAATATAAAAATCCTTTGAGCCAAATACTGTTGTCTTATCTCCAAGGTTTGTATATACTATGATGCCCGGCATTGAACCTATGGTTGTGGCCAATGCAAAATCCCTAAACCTTACATCTGACAATCCTGCACTATAGCTTACTATTTTAAAGGGGAATAAGGGGATTAATCTTAACATTAAAATCAAGAAAAATCCACTATTCTTTTTATCAAATAAAACTAATTCCTTTTTTATAAACTTCTTCACCACTTGTTGCCCCAGCTTTCTAGAAATATAGAATGCTATGGCGGCTCCAATTAATGAGCCTATTGTAGTAAGCACTGTCCCCCAAAAAAGACCAAATATCATACCACCTGCTATTACCAAAACAGAATCTGGAAATAGTAGCAAAGGCAGGGAAGATAGTAATGCTACATAAATAACCGGTGCCATAATACCTTTTCCTTGAATAAACTCTTTAATCTCATTTGGTCCATAGCCTTTAAGAATATTAAATTTATTGAGCAATAAAGCTAAAGCTATTATTAAAATAATTATTGCTATTGCTTTTAATACTGAGCTTCTATCCTTCATATTTTCACTTCCCTATATTCTTTCCTTTGTACCTATTAGTCCATTTTGTTATTACCCCTTGATTTTTCTGCTCCATATTTTGAAAGCCTTCAGTGAATAATAAATCAAGTATATGGTAAGATTTCTTACCACCTCTTCTCATAGACTCTACACATTCCTGACAATAGGTGATAATATATTCTGTTTTTGCTTCTTGGGCTCTTCTTATGGTATGAGCCTCAGATACATGATTTTGAGTAACTGACACCATACCACCTGAACCACAGCAAAGTGTTTTTCCCTTGTTATACTCCATTTCATCTATTTTAAAGCCCAGTTCATCCACTATTTGTCTTATGGAGCTGTGAATTATATCTATATCTCTGGTAGGGCATGGGTCATGAATCGTAAACTCTACATTTATAGATTTCCCAATACCTATTTTTTCTTCCGGTATTCCCACATTAGCTAGTACTTCCCACAAAGATATTACTTCTATATCCTTACTATTATTTCCTATGGTCATAAAGCAGTTTTGACATCCTGTTATTATTCTTTTAATATTCTTATCTCTAAATTCTTTTTCAAGAATAGAATAATACTCCTTAAATTTCTCATCTTTTCCCATAAATGCTGTAGGCTTTCCACAGCATTTAGTATATATTCCTATGCCCCCTATTTTAGTTCTTAGATATCTATATGTATCCTCTACTATCTTCGGACTATAAGAAAGAAGCCCACATCCTGGAAAAAATATGGTATCTGATTGTAGGTTTTGAATATTAGATGTAAATAGATTAGAGAAACTAAGTTTTTGATGTAAATCAACTCCATTTGTGTTAAGATTCCTAGCTAGTTTACCATTGCTTTGATTAACTACATCTCTCCTAAGTTCTAAGAATAAATTCTTTAAATCTACTCCCTTAGGGCATACCTTTGTACAATATCCACATAGCATACATGAGTAGGGTAAGATATAGTCAAATTCTCCATTACATTTAAGTTCCTTTAGTAATTCCTTCGGAGAATCACAGAATTTATCTAACATAGGGCAACCATTCATACATAGCTTACAGCCTATGCATTTTTCTTCCTCTTCGTTTATTATTTTTATAATTTTATCTGATATTTTCATTTATTACATCCTTTTTATTAAAGCAATGAAAGGATTGCTCCTCTCGAAGCAACCCTAACACACTCTCTAATTAATAGTTTTTTTGTTCTTCTCATTCCATATCTTTTTTATTAAAAATCCTAATGCACTAACTGCAAATAATATGAGAAGTCCCGTGACAAAGGTCTTTGCTCCACCCGTTAGCTTTTCACCTGCATAGGAGTATACTATCGTTGCTGGAAGTTGTCCAAGTCCTGTAGCCCAAAAGAAAGACCAAAAGCTCATGGAAGTCAACCCCGCAGCATAGCTAACTATATCAAAAGATATAAATGGTAAGAGTCTAGCTATTAATATTGCATAATTACCATATCTATCAAAAAAACCATCTATTTCTTCCAAAGCAAATTTAGATGTTAACCTTTCGGCAGTATTTCTTCCATATATTCTTGAAATATAGAAACATAGGGCTGCTCCTGCCATAGCAGATGTCCAAGAAAGAATTGCTCCCTTCACCCATCCAAATAATCCTGCGTTGGCAAAGGTAATTAAAAAGGCTGGTAATGGTGCAGCTACTGACTGGAATACCATAAGCAAGAATGATATTATAGGTGCCCATATACCGAAGGACAATATATACCCTTTTACTGCATCTACATCTAGCATACTAAATATAAATATAATTTGTTTTATAGCATTTCTAACTGGACTAACAAAGAAGTATATCAAAATTAATCCCAATACAACACCTAATTTAATCCATGTGGATTTTTTTATATTTTTCAAAGTATCAACAACCTTCCTGCAAATATATCTCTATTCTCCTAGAAATAGATTAGAGTCTATATATTTATCTGTATTATTTTTCTACTTCTAAATCAGCATTTCCAGACCAACTATAGAAGCTAGCATCATAGTTCCTTACGTTATCATATCCCATCATAGTTAATACTATTTGCATATGAGCAGAGCGAATACCTGCTGTACAATATGTTACTATTTCATCATCTTTGTTAATTCCATTAGAATCAAGTATATCTTTTATTTCTTTTGCTGTTTTTAAAGTACCATTTTTGTTCAAGAATTGGCTAAAAGTTATATTAATAGCTCCCGGCAAATGACCTCCTCTTGGTTCACCAAAATTTGTAGCTCCGTTATATTCATCTTTTCCCCTCACATCAATTATTACAAGATTATCCAAGTTGTCTGCCAATTCTTCAGTATCTATATTTGTCTTATTATCTAAGAATTCTATCACAACAGTTGCAGGAGTCGGTACTACATCATCTTTAGATACTTCATAGTCTTTTGACGTCCAGTATTCAAATCCGCCATCTAATATCTTTGTATTCTCAAATCCTGCTCTTCTCAGCATCCATACTATTCTTCCATCTTCTCCCCATCCATCTGGAGAAGTTGTATATACAACGATTTCTTTATCTTTCGTTATTCCGTATGCTGACAGTTTTTCAGATAAAGCTTTCGCTTCAAGAACCGTACCCCAATTAGGCTCTTTACCAGGTGCACCTTCCATATTTGAAAACTCTTGCCACATAATAGCTATAGCTCCTGGTATATGACCTTTTTTATGAGCATCTGCTCCTCTAGCATCTAATATTAGTAGATTTTCTTTTGCCATATTTTCCTTTAGCCAGTCAGCACTTACCATATAGCTAGTATCTACAAACTCTATAGTATCCTCTTCTAATTCATTTACTGATTCCTTTCCTTCTCCAACTGGAGGTTGCTGATGATTTCCTTCATCTACTACATCTTTTTTATTTGAACATCCACCAACTATTAATCCTAAGGCTAGAATAACTATTAGTATAAATTTAAATCTTTTCACCTAACCCACTCCTTTATATGACATTACTTTCACTTCTTAACACCGATTAAATTTTAACATATGAAATAATTTAAATAAAATCAAGATTATCTATAGTTTTTGTTTATATATAGATATTTTTTATATGTTCTGCAACTATTAAGTAGCTTATTTAAATAATTTTTCTAACACATTGACATTTATCTATATATAGTAATATAATTAACATATAGATATTCATCTATGTGTTATTGAATTCTATAAAATATTCTACTATAGAGAAGGGAAGTGAAGACATGAATATATCTTATACAGATTATGCGTTGCTTTTAAAGGCATTAGGAGATGAAACAAGGATTAAAATCTTTCATATGCTTTCCAGCGGAGAGCTTTGTGCATGTAAATTATTGGAAGAATTCCATATTACACAACCTACACTTTCTTATCATATGAAAACATTATGCGATTCTGGGCTTGTTAATGGAAGAAAGGATGGCATATGGATGAAATACTCCATCAATAAGGATTCCTTAGAACTATTAAAAGACTTGTTTAATGATATAGATAATCATTATGAAGAGATCTAATCAATTGTCTAATAATATTTAAAGAAGGTGAAATATATGGTTATTTTAAAATGGCTAAATACACAATTACTTAAAATGGAATGGCTTTTCAATCTAATTAAACTTCTTGTAGAAAATATTTTTGGCTTAGATATTCATAGTAGACTAGGTGGAAGCATCCACTTCTTCATCTATGATGTAATTAAGATATTTATCTTACTTTCAATATTAATATTTGGAATTTCCTATATTCAATCTTTTTTTCCACCAGAAAGAACTAGGAAGATACTAGGTAGATTCCATGGAATTACAGCAAATATCTTAGCTGCTTTACTTGGTACTGTTACACCATTTTGTTCCTGCTCTTCTATACCGTTATTCATTGGATTTACTAGTGCAGGCCTACCCATTGGTACTACATTTTCATTTTTAATTTCATCACCTTTAGTAGATTTAGCATCTATTATTCTATTGGCTAGTATATTCAATTGGAAAATAGCTATAGCATATGTTATAGTCGGTATAATCCTCGCTGTAGTTGGCGGAACAGTTATAAGTAAATTCAGATTAGAAAAATATGTGGAATCTTTTGTTTTTAACAATCCTGTACTTGATATAGCGGATCAGAAATTAGCAGTTATAGATAGAATAAACTTTGCTAAGGAGCAGGTATTAGATATTATAAAGAAAGTATGGATGTATATCTTTATAGGTGTTGGAATTGGAGCTGCCATCCATAACTATATTCCGGAATCTTTTATATCAGCAATACTAGGTCAAGATAAATGGTACTCTGTATTAATAGCTACCTTTGTAGGCATACCCATGTATGCAGATATATTTGGTACATTACCCATTGCAGAGGCATTAGTATTAAAAGGAGTAGGATTAGGAACAGCTCTATCTTTTATGATGGGTGTAACAGCACTTTCCCTTCCTTCAATGATTATGCTTTCTAAGGTTGTTAAGAGAAAGCTTCTAGGTATATTTATTGGTGTAGTTACTCTAGGAATACTTATTATAGGATATGCCTTTAATATATTTGGATATTTATTTATATGAATAAAATCCAGTCAAGATTAATTCTCTTGACTGGATTTTATTTTTACTAACATTTTCAAATCTATAAATATATACCATGTATAGATAATCATCTATCAATAAATATTGTAATTATATTTACATGTGCTATTGACAACGCTTTCCCAAGTGCATATAATTTATTATATAGACATATATCTATGTAGGGAGTGATTAAATGAAAGTTAATTATGAAGAAAACTCAAAAATTATTAAAGCATTATCAGATCCAAAGAGACTTCAAATACTTGATATATTATCTTGTGGTGAGATGTGCGCCTGTGATATATTAGAGCATTTTGACTTTTCTCAGCCTACCCTTTCTCACCACATGAAGGTTTTAATGGAGTCTAATCTAGTAAATATTAGAAAAGATGGGCTTTGGAATCACTATTCTTTAAATTTAATGGAATGTAATAAAATTATTCTATTTTTAATGAATATTATAACTGATACTGAAGATTGCATCTGTAAAGGTATATCAAAATGTGGCTGTAAATAAATAATAGGAGGGAACTAAGTATGAAAAAAATGATAATCTTTGACCCAGCTATGTGCTGTGCAACAGGAGTATGTGGACCATCTGTTGATAAGGAGCTTTTAAGAGTTGCAACTGTTATTAATAGGTTAGAAAAAAAAGGAGTATTAGTTGAAAGACATAATTTAACCAACAATCCTCAAATATTTGTGGATAATAAAATAGTAAATAAGATGTTAAATGATGAAGGTGTAGATGTTCTTCCTATTACAATAGTTGATGGAGAAGTCGTAAAAATAAAGGGATATCCAACTAATGAGGAATTTATAAAGATGCTGGAGATACCAAAGGAATATATCATGTCTGAATTAGAAGCTAGAAAATCTAAAAAGCAAAACAATGGCTGTTGTGGAGGAAAAGGATGTTGTTAAAATAGAAAAGAGGTGTATTATGTTTAAAGATTTTAATTTAAAAGATATAAACCTAACAAAATACTTATTTTTTACCGGAAAAGGTGGCGTTGGAAAAACCTCAACTGCTTGTGCTATTGCAGTTGCTTTAGCTGATGAGGGTAAAAGAATTATGCTTATCAGTACTGACCCTGCTTCAAACCTTCAAGATGTATTTGAAACAGAGTTAAATAATAAAGGTGTGCCCATAGATGAAATCCCTAATCTAGTAGTAGCCAATTTTGACCCAGAAGATGCTGCTGCTGAATATAAGGAATCTGTATTATCACCATATAGAGGTAAGCTACCAGAAGTTGTACTAAAAAATATGGAAGAGCAGCTTTCAGGTTCATGTACAGTTGAAATAGCAGCTTTCAATGAATTCTCTGGTTTTATAACTGATGAAAAAACAGCCGAAGAATATGATCATATTATATTTGATACTGCACCAACAGGTCATACACTAAGGATGCTTCAACTTCCATCAGCATGGACTAATTTCATTAGCGAAAGCACTCATGGCGCATCATGTTTAGGCCAATTATCAGGACTTGAAGCTAAAAAGGAAGTCTATAAAAATGCAGTAGAGAATCTAGCGGACAAAGAAAAAACTACACTTATACTAATCTCCCGACCTGAAGTATCGACTTTAAAAGAAGCTGATAGAGCTTCTAATGAGCTAAAAGACATCGGAATAAGTAATCAGCTTCTAATAGTTAATGGAGCCCTTAGAGATCATGATGATTATCTTTCTAATGCTATTTTTGACAAACAACAAAATGCATTAAAAGAAATACCAGAAGGACTTAAAAATATTGAAACCTATAAAATTCCTTTAAGACCTTATAATATGACGGGTTTGGAAAACCTAAGAGCATTTTTTAAAAGTGATAATATTAAATATAATGATGATAAATTAACTGTTGATAATATCCCTTCACTTAATATTATAATAGAAGATTTATATAGAAGAGATAAAAAGGTTATCTTTACTATGGGTAAAGGTGGAGTCGGTAAAACTACAATAGCTGCTACTATTGCTGTTGAATTAGCTAAAAAAGGAAAGAAGGTTCATTTAACAACAACCGATCCTGCAGCACATTTAAACTTTGTTATAGATGAAAGTTACGGAATTACAATAAGTAATATAGATGAAAAGAAAGAACTAGAAAAATATCAAGAAGAAGTACTAAATAAAGCTAAGGAAACCATGACTGATGATGATATTGCTTATATTGAAGAAGATTTAAGATCTCCTTGTACTCAAGAAATTGCAGTATTTAGAGCCTTTGCTGAAATGGTAGAACGTTCACAAAATGAAGTAGTAGTCATCGATACAGCTCCAACAGGTCATACTCTGTTATTATTAGAATCCACACAAAGCTATAATAGAGAAATTGCACGAACACAAGGAGATATACCTGAGTCAGTTAAGAAGTTATTGCCTAAGTTAAGAGATAGTAGTCAAACCGAAGTTATAATAGTTACACTTGCTGAAACCACTCCTGTTCATGAAGCTATGGGATTACAGGAGGACTTAAATAGGGCTGGTATCTATAGTAAATGGTGGATTATTAACTCAAGCTTCTATGCAACTAATACAACTAATGAAATCTTAAAAGTAAAGGCAAGTAATGAGATACAATGGATTAATAAAGTAAATGAGATATCTGATGGAGATTTTGCAGTGATTAAGTGGATCCCAGAAAAAATAAAGAGTGAAAATCTAAGTAAGCTCTTAAAATAGAGCTTACTTGATTCAAATTAGTAATTTCATATGAAAGGGGAATATAGATATGGCAAAAGAAAATCTACAATCAGGAATTAGTTTCTTTGAAAAATACCTTACATTATGGGTTGCTATATGTATGGTAGTAGGGGTACTTATCGGAGTCTATCTCCCAGATATACCTGAATTTTTAAGTAAGTTTGAATATGCAAGTGTTTCTATACCAGTAGCTATTCTTATATGGTTAATGATTTATCCAATGATGTTAAAGGTTGATTTTCATAGTATAAAAAGAGTTGGTGAAAATCCAAAAGGACTTATAATTACATGGGTTACAAACTGGTTGATTAAGCCATTTACAATGTACGCAATAGCAGTATTTTTCTTTAATGTAGTATTTAAAAGCGTTATATCTCCCGACCTAGCAAAGGATTATCTTGCAGGGGCAGTACTTCTAGGAGCAGCACCTTGTACGGCTATGGTATTTGTTTGGAGTCATTTAACTAAAGGCGACCCAGCATATACTCTTGTTCAAGTTGCTACAAATGACCTTATAATATTAGTTGGATTTGTTCCTATAGTTGCTTTATTATTAGGTATGAGTGATATATCAATTCCGTGGGCCACATTATTTTTGTCAGTTGTATTATTTGTAGTTATACCACTAGCTGCTGGTTGGGTTTCAAGGATAGTTATCACTAAAAATAAAGGATTAGAATACTTTGAAAAAACCTTTATTCCAAAGTTTAGTAATGTCACAATAATAGGGCTTTTATTAACTTTAATAATTATATTCTCTTTCCAAGGTCAAATAATCGTTGATAATCCTATGAATATAGTATTGATAGCAGTACCTCTAATAATACAGACATTCCTTATATTCTTTGTTGCTTATTTATGGGCAAAAGTATGGAAATTGCCTCATGATGTGGCCGCACCAGCAGGTATGATTGGAGCATCAAATTTCTTTGAACTAGCAGTAGCAGTAGCTATTTCTTTATTTGGATTGAAATCTGGAGCAGCAATAGCAACTGTAGTAGGTGTACTTGTTGAAGTTCCAGTAATGCTTACTCTTGTAAGGATAGCAAACAATACAAGGGGATGGTTTGATAAAGCTAAATAATCTTTATTTGGAGGAATACTAAATGAAAAAGAAGGTTGCCTTTATATGCGTTCACAATTCATGCCGTTCTCAAATGGCAGATGGCTGGGCGAAAAAATTAGGTAGTGATGTATTGGAAGTATATTCAGCAGGAACTGAAAATTATCCAGAAGTAAAACCCTTGGCAGTACAAGTAATGGAAGAAGTAGGCATAGATATGAGTGATCACTATCCTAAGTTATTATCTAATATACCTGAGGAAGTAGACATTCTTATAACTATGGGATGTAATGTAGTATGTCCCTTTGTTCCAAATAGTCATAGCGAGGATTGGGGTCTAACAGACCCATCTGGTGGACCCATTGAAGACTATCGGGAAACTAGAGATATAATAAAGAAAAAAGTGGAGGATTTGGCCAAAAGAGTTAGAAACAATGAAATTTAGTAGGCATACATTTATAATATTAAAAGGCTTTGAACAATTTCAATTGTTCAAAGCCTTTTTTATGAAAGTATTATTCAAGTTAGATGAATTCGGCATTCTATCAAGCTATAGCTAAATTAGAAATGCTTATTACATCACAAGAGGTTATTTTAATATTTCTTGAGAGTGTCATACATTATATCTAAAATTGCTTACCTGTATGATGTTTATGTTTTCCTATGAATAATATGATAACATAAAACTGACGACATAATCACAGCCTTCGAAATACATCTCCAATCTAACAATAAACGTTAGTAATTATCTGGTACCGTCCCTTACTCATGAATCACCTAGACACAACGAAACGTATTGACTCAAGTAAAATGATCAATCTGAAATTTAATTATGGAAAGTAAAATACAAATTGCAATTATGATATGATTATCTGCAAATAAAAAACCTGATAAAAGGGCATTGGAAGTCAAGCCAATTGATTATAGGTATGTTATTCTAGTTTATAAGGAGGTGCTTAGATATGCACGCATGGGAACAAATACAAACAACCATAGACTATATTGAGGAACATCTTTCAGAGGAAATTAAGATTGATGCTCTTGCCAAACTTGCTTCACTGTCTCAATTTTATTATCAAAGGCTGTTCAGTCGATTAGTCAAAAAGCCAGTGAATGAATATATTAAGCTACGCCGTCTTGCAAAAGCATCGGATGGTTTGCAAGATAACAACAAACGAATTCTGGATATCGCTTTGGATTTTGGCTTTTCATCTCACGAGACTTTTACACGAGCCTTTAAGGATGCTTTTGGAATGACTCCAGAGGAATACCGTACTAATCCAGTTCGTCTAAATCATTTTGTCAAACCCCAGCTGTTACTGAATTATACCCTTGTCGACGAGAATGTTCCTTTGGTTTCTGATGGAATTGTTCTTGAAATTACACGAAGAAATATTTCATCTCCCCAATATTTCATTGGACTTATATTAGAAGAACCAATTGATCAGATGCCCGGTAGCGGTAACACTGGTGTAGATGCACTTGGAAAGCTATGGGATATTTTTCACGAAAGTAAACTGACTATTGAAGGGCTAAAAGAGGGTGGTGACGAACTTGGTGTTGCTTATATGGGAACCAAGGATGGCTATTACCGTTATTTTGCTGGGGCTGAAGCTTCTTCTAATGAAGAGGTTCTAGGTTTTTCCTTATGGGAATTACCTAGAGGAGAATATATAGTCTGTTCTTTTGAGGCGGAAAACTTTGAACATCTTGTGATGGATGCCATATACAAGGCTCACAAATATATGTTTGAAACATGGCTCCCAAATCATAAGCTTACATCTAAGCCTTTTGCAGTTGAACGCTACACAAGCCATAGTCCAGATACAACTAGTATGGAGGTATGGGTAATGCCTATACCCAAAGAGTAACTCTTGTGGAAAAGGAGAGAAAAGTATGAAGTGGAGTGAATTATATGGTCCAAATAATCAGCCTTCATTAGATGAAATCAATAGTTACGTGAATACTCAGCTTTGGCAAAGGTTGAATTTGTTTTTACAAAGTGTTTATTATATTCATCCAAAACTATACTACAGCCAGTGCTCCATGCAGCCTGGTTGGAATGTGAAATACCGAAAATATGGAAAATCCTTGTGTACGCTTTACCCCATGTCAGGATTCTATATTGCTCTTATAGTAATCAGCAATAAAGAGAATCTTGAAACCCAATTAATGCTCCCATCCTATAGCGAATACACACAAAACCTATATCAGAACACCACTTCTTCTCATGGAAGCCACTGGCTAATGATTGAAGTTACAGAACCTAATGTTCTGGATGATGTAATCAGTCTAATTCAAATACGTGCAAAATCAACATGACACAGAGGGACGGTTCTTCTGTGTCATGTTCTTCTTATTATACTAAAACTAATTCCCGTCAGTCTCTCGATTTGCCTTATTGATAATCCTCTATCCTTTAATTTTTTAATGGCTTTATCTCTTTTTTCTTTTTCGAGTTTTTGAATTCCAATCGTATTCTCTACTCCAAATAATTCTATTATAATTTTTCTTGCTTCATTATCATCTACTCTTAGTGATTTCTCATATTCAAGACATTTATCATTATTCTCTTCATAATTGAATTTTTGAAACGCTGTTATTGCACCTTTTTTACCCTGTCCGAAGAATCCTAGTGCAAATTTAGTATCACAGATTCCCTCTTTTCCTAGATATTCATTATAGCTACTCCAAGAATATCTTCCTATCTCTCTTTCAATACCAGCCTTAATAGGATTTTGGTGAATATATCTTAGTACAGTTAAAAAATATTCATCATTTTCTACTACCTCAGATTTATATCTATCTTGAAATAGATGTCCAGTTCTACTATATTTTCCATTGTACCAATAGACATAGCTTGCTCCTATTCTTCTAAAGACTATCCCAAGGTCTTCTTTTCCTTCTTTCATTAGCAAATGTATATGATTGCTCATGAGACAATAGGCATATATCTCGTACTCACACACTCTTTTATACTCTCCAATACTTTGGATTAATCTTTCATAATCCTCATTATCTTCAAATATTATTTGTCCATTTATCCCCCGCAACATCACATGATATATTCCTGTATCACTTTTTTCTCTTGATTTTCTTGGCATAGAAATCACCTCTATTTAGCTTAACATAAACCATAGGCGATAACAATATAAAATGACACAGAAGAACCGTCCCCTTGTGTTCTTACAAACAACCTTACTCACTTACTAGCTTATATGCTGATATTTTACGAATGCTATAAGTAATAAGCATTGATGTAATATAAGATATAATTACAATAGCAATACTAAATGAAATAATCCAAAGAGTATTTATTATATAATTTGCTTTCATAACACCCATTGACTTCTGTGCTATTGACATAATTTTATTTCCTTGTGTCATTCCTGCTATAGTCCCTATAAATACCCCAATAATTACAGGAGGCATAAAACCAAAGGAAATCTGATTCATAAGCTGGAATGTTGTAAATCCAACTGCTTTTTGTATTCCTAATTCATGTTTTCTTCTTATAATGGCTGAACTAATGATAAGGTACAAAACAAAAACAACTACAGCCATTGTTATAATCAAAATTGCAATTCCAACCTTTGAAACAATGGATATATAGATTCCTATACTCTGTTCCATATTCTTATCTGCATCTACTATTGTCATTATAGAATCTCCATATGAATTTTCAAGGGTCTTTATAAATTCAGGGACATCTACTCCTTTATTCAGATATATTTGTAGATTTTGCTGTTTAAAGTTTGGGTTAAGCTTAAGTATCGAATCATATGTCATAAAGATTTTCATAAGCCCTCTATTAATGCCTTGAGATAAACCTGTAATAATAAATTCTACTTCTCTCTCACCATTTTTTAAGGTAATATTATCTCCAATATTCTTTTGAAGCATCTCTGCCAAATGCCCCGAGATAACTACCTCATTTATATGAATAGGATACCTTCCCTCATAGATTATATCAGTTTCCTTCTTAGAATAATCCTCCATAACATAGGTAAGGGTGTCATTATCATCTATTTTAACCATGGTTTCATCTATGAATTGAACTTTTCTTACACCATCTAAATCCCGTATTTTCTTTACCAGTTGCTCAGTATCAGCATCATCATTTAACACAGCCATAGCATTTGAAAGTTCAACTCCCGGAATCTCATTAAATGCCTTAGTATCAATTGCTGAATTATAGAACATTATAACTGCAAAGGTACTAGAAAAAGATACTGCTATCAATATTATTCCTATCATAACGCTCTGTTTCATATTCTGGAACATTGACTTAAAGGCAAGGACAATGGTTAAATTACCCTTCGATTTATGGAGAGGTAGATAATTTTTACGGAAATTATGTGTTATTATACCGCCTCTCAAAGCTATAATGGGATGAAGTCTTCGAATACGTGCTGCACTGATTAAAGTTACCATTACTACTGCCAATAGAATTATGCCCAAGGTAATTCCGCTGATTATACCATCAAATCCCTGTATCCAATGTAATCCAGACTGACTTTCAAATATAAGAGAATATATGGGAATTGTAAAATAGGATATACTTATTCCCCCTATACTGCCTGTAAATGAAATTAAAAGAAACTGTAGGGCAATGGAATATATAATTTGTCTGCTAGTATAACCTATGGCCTTTAATGAACCAATTTTCATCATATCCTCTTCTATATTGTTATTGATTTTAAACCTGATAACTATCAAGCATACTGACGCAACAATAGCAGAAAAAACTACTATCATCGCTGCCGTCATACTTGCCATCATAGTACGAGACAGCTGTATAATAGGTAAGTCTATACTCAATACTGACCTTGTCATCATATTACCCTGTTCAATCAGTTCTCTAATTCCTGTTTCAAGGGATTTATCGTTTTTAATAAGATTAGTAAAAACAACTGTACCTTTATAGCTATCGCCTAATATCTCTCTTACTTTTTCATAGGTTTCATGAGGCATATAAAGTCCCAAAACCCCAGTGTCTACAGAACTGAAAAACCCATCCTCTGTAAAACCTTTTATGGTAAACTCAATAATTGTATCATCAATTTTCATTTCAAATTCGTCATTAAGCTCATAGCCTCCGTCAACATTTAATACATATGGAACGTATATTGACATGGAATCTGTTGGCAAATACTCTCCTATAAGTTTCCATTTAGAAAGATTACGCTCTAAATCTCCATCATTTAAGAGAAATGCTAGCTCACGTGTATCACCATTATAAGGTATGGATGCCCAAGCATATAATGAATCAAACTTTTCCATTTCTAAAACATTATGATTATTTCTAATATATCGATCTACTTCTTCATTATATAAGTTCATACCTATTATATGATAAGCATCAGATGTATTAAGTTCATCAGTTATTTTTTCAAAGAAGTTTCCGAAGTTTATAAACACAAGTAAACCTGCATTTAATAAAAACCCTGCCACCAAAAACATTATAAAAAGAGAAACTGTCTGTCCTTTAGATTTTCGTATATTTGCGAAACTTAACATAAAAATTTTCTTCATATTTACCACCCCATTTCGGTGAGAAATCCTTGGAGTTTAATATGCCGTTCTCTATCACCACTTATATACTTTCCTAAGTCACAAACTCCATGAATAACACCGTCACGCATATATAGAATTCTATTTCCCCTCCTAGCAGATTTCAAATCATGTGTAACCATGATGACGCTTTGTCCTTTGTTATTTACTTCAGTAAGTAGATCAAGCACTGCTTTGCCTGCTGCTGAATTAAGAGAGCCTGTGGGCTCATCGGTAAAAACTACTTTTGGTTGATTAATCAATGCACGGACAATTGCAGCACGCTGAGCCTCTCCCCCTGACAATTGGGTGGGAAATTTTCTCCATATTGTTTCATCTAATCCAACCTGTATAAGGAGTTCCTTTGCTCTTGCTGTAATTTCTTTTCTATCCTTGCTTAGGAGCAAACCGCTCATAAGGATATTATCCAGTATACTCATATTATCCATAAGAAACATTTGCTGAAATACAAATCCACAATTAGCTCTCCTAAAAACTGCAAGTTTATCATTGGATAGCTTTGTAATTTCCTCATCAAAAAATTTAATGGAACCCAATGTTGGTTTATCCATACCTGATAATGCATATAAAAGGGTAGATTTTCCTGCTCCAGATGAACCCATTATGATAGTAAAATCTCCTTCAAATATTTCAATATCCAAATTCTTAAGTACATGCTGCTGCATTCCTCCGTTTGAAAAGGTCTTACAAAGCTTATTAGTTGATATAATCACATTTCTCATTGATTCCCTCCTATAAAAATAAGACTGTTAAAAGTTTGCTGCATTTAAAGCAGTTCATCTTTTACAGCCCTATTATATATTGTAAATCCTTAACCAGTCTTTAATCATTTCTTAACCAATTCTTAAATATTTAATGAGTTTAATTTTGTTGCATACTCACAGGTATATATTTCTTGAAAGCCCAAACTGTCATATAAACTTTTAGCTCTATTCCCCACAACGCAATAAAGAAAAACCGCCTCATTTCCCTCTGCAAGAATTTTATTGCAAATATATTTTACAAAGCTTCGTCCAATACCTTGCCCTTGTTTTTGTGATTTTACTGAAACACTCCCTATTTCGTTCCCATCAATATGAGCGTAACCAACTATTTCACTATTTCAAATATATACCAAGCGCTCATTTGATGTTTCAGCCCAATATTGACGCATTTTATCATTAGGTTGTTCAATAACTGAATCAGGAAAATCACCTACACTAATCCGCATCTCATGAAAAGCCTTCGCATACATTTCGTATGCAGATTCATAATCATCATCACAGTAATTTCTAATAAATAACTCTTGTACATCAAACTGGCTCCCTGAATACCTCATATAAACTGAAGAAAACTTCCTCGTATATCCATGTTTATTCGCAAATGCTTTTGAGTAAGGATTGTCAATTCGATATGTTGTCATAATTTGCTCAATGTCATTTTCATATAGTTTTTCCTCACATAGCTTAGGAGCATTAAATCCAATTCCGTTACCTCGATAAGAGGGATTAATAAAAATATACAAAAATGCCCTCTTATTGGTAATGATTTGTGCAATACCTACTAGTTTATCATAGTTATAAAGGCAATATATATTTTCTTCTCTATTATTATATGCTGTTAGAAATTCAGCATCTGCATCTTCAAAATCAATAAGCTTATTTACTTTTTCATAATCAATATCAGACATTTCTTTGACTTTAATTTTCATGTTCTTTCCTTTCTCTACCGAAGTTAACATTATATATAATCTACATTTTCAATTCTAGTCTATCTATATGTCGGACGCATTTGGTCATACTTTTCGACAACTTCGTTGAATGTAGTTTCTAACCCTTTTATAATATTTGTCATAGCTCTATCCCCTGTCATATAAATAATCCCACGCTAATTATAGCATAAAAGTCATGTTAAAAAAGACTATTGAGATAAGCTGCATCTAAAACAGTTATCTTTTACGAAATCCGTAGCTTGAGAATTAAGGCAAATCCAATATCTGTAGCTTTATATTCAATATCACCCTGCATTTTATTCATCAGATATTTGGAAATATATAGTCCAAGTCCTGTACCACTCTTCCTTATTGAATTTTTTCCACGATAGAATTTATTAAATAGAAGGGGTGCCTCCTCCGATGATATACCGAGCCCGTAGTCTTTAAACTCTAACTCAAGATATTGACCTTTTATATTTCCAATGATATTAATTGACGTATCTGCATATTTATATGAATTGCTTATTATATTTTCGATAACCTGCAACAGCCTCAAACTATCTACCGAAACAATACATTCAGGAATTATAGATACTATAGCTCTGTTATTATAATCAGCGTTTTTTATTAAATCATATAATTCTGTACTCCATATCTCTCCTACTATAACCTTTAATTCCTGCAATTCTTCTAAAGTAGCATTAAATATATTATTTATAAGTATATTTATCTGATCTGCTTTTGAATTAATGATGCCCAATTGTTTTTTATCCTCTTCACTATTAGATTTTACTATCATAATTTCAGAGACAG
Source organism: Tissierella carlieri (assembly GCF_018917285.1). Lineage (NCBI taxonomy): Bacteria > Bacillati > Bacillota > Tissierellia > Tissierellales > Tissierellaceae > Tissierella > Tissierella carlieri. The sequence goes on from NZ_JAHLOH010000027.1 coordinate 26,551, forward strand.
CCTTTATTGATGCAACAGGAGTTTTTATATCATGACTCAGTGATGCCACCAGCTCCTTCTTGCTCTGACTGGCTTTTCTTTCATTTTCCCTTGCTTTAGCCAGTTCCTCTCTCATTAAGTCAAAGCTTTCTGTAAATGCACCAAAGATATTACCTTCATCCATTTCAAGGGGCATATCTAATTCACCTGCCGCTACATGTCGGGCGAAGGCTTGCAGTTTGCGAAATGGTCTAAAAATAGTTCTGTCTATATACATTCCATAGGCAAGACAAAACAAAGTAGTAAACGTTACGATTAGTAAAGAAGTGATAAGCAAATTATCTCTATGCTGTTTCCAAAGTTCATTTGTATTATTATAAATAATAAGCTTACCTAGAACTTTTGTATCAAGTAAAATATCAACTATTGTATCTCGATTATTTACAGCAGAATTTATATTCTCATTAAGACCTTCTCTTGTTGATCCTATGAAATTCCCTTTATTATCCAAAACAACATAGTCAAGTCCATATTCTAAACAAGGTAAATCTAATTTATCTAGATCATTCCACTGTTTTACCAAGGATTGAGTAATATCATTTACCGCAACAGTATCAATTCTAATATTTTCGGTGTTATTGAAAAGATAAAGTATTATACTCATACCAATTAAAAAAATAGTAATTGCCAAAGCAGTTAATTTTTTAATCTTCATCTTAAACTCCTAATCAGCTTCAAATGCATAGCCTGTCCCCCATAAGGTTTTAATATAATATGGTTCATTTGGATTTTCTTCGATTTTTTCACGAAGTCTCCTAATATGAACATTTAGTGTTCCATCACTGGTAATTACGTCACCCCAAACCTTTTGAAAAAGTTCCTCTTTTGAAATATTACGGTTTCTATTTTGAATTAAATAAGCAAGGAGTTTATATTCCATAGCCTTTAACTTAATTTCCTTATCATCATTTATAAGCTTTTCCATAATAAAGTCGATTTTAAAACTCCCAAAATAGAATATATCCTCGTATCCCCTATATCGTTTCAATACAGCCTTGACTTTAGCTAAAAGAATATTCAATGAGTATGGCTTTTGAATATAGTCATCTCCACCTACATTAAGACCAAGGAGTACATCATCATCACTTGTTCTTGCACTTATGAAGAGGATAGGTATATTAGTTGTATTTCTCAATTTCTTGCATATTTCAAATCCTGAGGCCCCCCCTAAGTTAATATCTAAAAGTATCAAATCCGTTTTATTTTGGCTTAAAAAATCAAAACATGCCCTTTCATCTGCTGCCCAAAAGGTTTTCACTCCAAACATATTGAAATATTCACAGGTACTTTGAGATAATGCCTCTTCATCATCAACTATTAAGCAATCATATTTTCCCATAGTATATCTTCCTTTCAGGAAAGTAATAATCTATTTATTTGCATTTTATCATATGTATACTAGGATGTAAATGTCTCTTGTTTTACAGCTTTATTGCACTTTTCTATAGTACATAGACAGTTCTTTTCCTTTTTTCATTATTGAAGTATAATGAATTTACATTTAATTGATTTCTTCAACATGCCTTGGGGCTAAACCTCTAAAACCGCTAAAAAATATTTATATAAATCTTTATGTTACCTGTCATAAATTAGTCTTGGAGAAATATGTGAATCTTAGAAATGCTTTTCTAATTAATACAGAGAGGAGAAGTGAAATAATGATAATGTCCGCATCTCGCAGAACAGATATACCTTGTTATTATTCTCAGTGGTTTATTAATCGTTTAAATGCTGGATATGTTTTGTCCCGGAATCCAATGAATCACAGACAAATCAGTAGAATAGATCTGTCCCCTAATGTAATTGACTGTATTGTGTTTTGGACTAAGGATGCACAGAATATTATGGATAAGTTGCCTATACTTGATGGTTTTGGATATAAGTATTATTTTCAATTTACCCTCACACCTTATGACAATTCTATTGAGAGGAATCTGCGTAATAAATCGGATATAGAAGATACCTTTATAGAACTCAGTAAAATAATTGGTAAAGAACGTGTCCTATGGAGATATGACCCTTTAATACTTAATGATGTTCTTGATATAACTTATCACAAGAAACAATTTGAAAGAATGTGCAATAAATTACATAATTTTACAGAAATGGTAACCATAAGCTTTGTAGACATGTATTCAAAGCTCAAAACAAAGTCCATTCGTCCTATATCTAAGGAGGAAATTGCAGAAATTAGTATATTTATGAGTAAATGTGCCAAAGAGTATGGGTTAACAATAAAAGCATGCTGTGAGAACATAAATTTACAGATATATGGAATCCAAAAGGCTTCCTGCATAGATAAAGATGTTATTGAGCATATTCTCGGAGAAAAACTTAATATTGTCGCTGACAAAAATCAGCGTGATAACTGCGGCTGCTTTAAAAGCTTTGACATTGGTGCATACAACACCTGTAAAAACGGCTGTATTTATTGCTATGCAAATTACAGTGATTCATCTGTTGCCAAAAACTGTAGCAAGCACAATCCAATGGGAGAATTATTAATTGGTGAAGTAAGAGATGATGAAAAAATTATAGATAGAAGAGTGGATTCTAATATCCGTAAGCAATTAAAGCTATTTTAATGGGAGTATATACTCCTTGGAAATGTATAGAGCTTCCATATGTCTATAAAAATTATAGTTGAGTCATTCAAAATACTGATGCCATGGGATTAACCCGTGGCATCTTTTTAGACCTAATATTCTGTATTATTATCACAAAATAAGGGCAGATAAGATTATGCTAATAATTATGTAGTAATCATTTTTGTAATTTTGTATTTAATAGCTTAAATGCGTCCTCCATATATTCATTAGAAACTACCCGATATTTAAGCCATCCCCCCTCTCCACAAGGGTATTTATTGTCGCATATTTCTTGTGTATATGCAGATAATTCCCAATAGATTTTATCTATTTGTTTATTTGTTAATCGTATCATTATTGTAAATGCGTCTTTTTCAGGAAAAATATCACAGATATGTTCGTTTTTAAATTTGTGTTTTATTCCCCATCCATAATGATTTCCATAGGGAAAACGAATCTTAAATTCTGTTTTGTACTTAAATAAAATCTCTTGATTAAGACATTCAAATAGCTCTCCTGTAATTCCGCAATACTTTATCATTTCGTTTAGGGAAGGTTCTTTTAATTTATCGAGCATACGTTCATACATAAGATATATCTCCTTGCTAAAAATGAACTCTCTTTTCAAATATAACATACAAAATTTAGACTGAGAAGACACAAATTAGTATCTTTCCTAGTCTAATAATTTTAGAAAGTTAGGTAAAAAAAGATACCCTTGATTGTATCATACAATATGTTATAGTGCTTAACTTCTCCTATAAAAATGGTATCGTTTGATGTCGTACCCAACTTTGGACAGATATGGTGTAAATTTAAATCAAAATCTTACTAATAACAGGTTTTACTGGCATTATGCCCAAAATGTATATATTGATTACATCTTCTTAATTGGCAGCCATAGCTTCATTTCAGCCATTTCATCCGCTCCATAAAACCATTCTTTAGGAAAAATATGTTCTTCATAAAAGCATCGATGATTAAAGTCCAGCTCATAACCTCCGATTTCATTCATGCAATCAAACATTATTTGAGATGATTTTTGCATGGATGTCCCGATATCTATTGTGCCATCATCGTGAAATTCGTTAAAAATTATATCTCCTATTAAAAATAGGCCTTGTGGTGCAGCACATATATCCACATCCTTACATAAATCGCTGATATCTTCGTTGTCGAATAGAATCATTTGTGCATAATATTCATGTTTAACAGGGCCTTCGTTTGATTTATGCTGCTCACCCTGTGGATGATGTCCTTTAGGTGCACATCCAATGTATCTTCTCATAGAATAATCCTTGATATTACTTTTCACCCAAGTGCGCATTAAATTCCATGCATGTTTTTCAGGATCAATTTGATCTACAAAAAATGAGACTACTTGCTTGCCGACGAATTCCTCAATTTGTACTACTGGTTTTTTTCCCATATAAACATTTCCTCCGTTAATATTTATTTGGAACGAGATGGCTGGATAAGCCTTTGACACCCCTAATTTACGCACGGTGGTGGGTGACATTCCATGAAATTTTTGAAATGCTCGTGTAAATGAATCCGGGGAATCGTAGCCATATTTCAATGCAAGATCGATTACTTTTATGCTGGAACTTTTCAATTCATCAGCTGCCAATGCCATTTTCCTGTATCGAACATAATCTCCAATCGTCGTATCCGAAACCAAGGAAAATGTTCGTTGAAAACGTGTAAGTGAACAGCATGCAATACGTGCTGCAGTGGCATAATCAATCTTACCCTTAATATTCTCTTCGATATAACTTATCGCTTCATTTAACTTTGTTACCCATTCCATATTTATCTCCTCCGAAATAAATGTATCATAATCAATCAAAAAATACCCTGCAAAATAAATTAATTGCTGCAAGGTTCATTATATACTATATAATCATTACTTCAAATGTCCATTATTAGCCATCCTATAACTATCTTAATTTATTGTATTATAAAACTCAGGCTAAAAAAGATACAACTCTGTATCTTTTTTAGCCTGATGAATTTGTGCTATTAGGTCAAAATAGATGCAGGTAAGATTATGCTCATTATCGGGACACGGCATTATGCTGGCGAGTGTATACAAAGAATGTAATAGAAGCAGTTAATAGTGCCAGTGAAATCAAAACTGTAAAAATACTATATGTTTGCCAAACAAGTAACGTTGACCAATCGTATCCGAAGAGCATTGGGAAAACCCAGCACATAATGCACATGGCAAAAGTAACCATTAGCCAAACAAAGGTTATGAGTATTCTCTTTTTTGTTATTGATTGCCGCTCATTCATTTTCTTTCTACGTAACCCCAAAATAAAGAAAATGATAGCCAACAGACAAACAATAATTGTGGTAAACGAAAGAATGATATCCAAAAGCTGTATGCCACTTATTTTATACGACTGCGTAAGATTGCCGTCCAATATATCTTTAATACTTTTTACCAGACCGATATTGGTATTAGCGCCGTTGGTTAGCAGGCAGAAGGCTGTTCGTTCATTTGGCAGTATTACCACTTCAGTTGAGAAATTTGGATTTCCCCCCGAGTGCTCAATAATTGTTTTGTCAGCGTTTACCATCCATCCCGCTGCATAATACATTCCATTGACATCCGGAACAGATACGTCTCCATGATGTGATTTCATGATAACCCCTTTAAATACTTCAGGTATATCTTGTACACCACCCATCTGTATGTTCATCCAATGGGCCATATCCTTTGTACAGGACATGATATATCCCGCTGGTTTGTTACCAGCATAATCTGGCGCGTCATATGAGCTTGTTATAAAAAAAGAAGATCGGTAGCCCTGCGCCAGTTGCCCGGTCGCTTGGGCTTCTTCTTTATAAACATAAGTATGATATAAGCCCAAGGGGCGAAATACCTGCTCCGTCATAAAGCTTTCATAGCTTTGACCAGACACAACCTCAATAACCAAACCTAATACATCATAATTGACAGTTCCATACTCGTATTGCTTACCAAGGGGAAATGCCAGTTCAGCGTCTACCAATGCTTCCACGGTTTTTCGCAACATATCTGGCGTATTGCCTTGCGGGATGCTTTGAATATGCTTTCGATTTGTCAAGCCACTGGTATGGTGAAGAAAGTGATTAAGTGTAAGGCTCTGCATATCAACAGGCATCCCTTTATACTCCATCGTAAGCCAAGGCAAATATTTCTGAACAGGGTCGATCATGGACAGTAGTCCCTGCTCCTCTAACAGTAAAATGCCCACACCAGTAAAAGCCTTACTAACCGAAGCCAGCTCGTATAGGGTGTTTTCACTGGCGGGCAACCTTTTATCACGGTCTGCGTAGCCGGAGGAAAAGTAGAACATTTCATCTCTTGCGATTATAGAAATTGACATACCCGGTACACCAGATATACGACAGGCATCATCAAGCAATGCTTGTATTGCCGCAGATTGTGCGTCCGATATCGCATAAACCGGTGTTGCCAATCCTGTGAATAGCATAAGTAATACTATCATGGTAACGATGATCTTTTTCATTGAAGCCTCCATTATAAAAAATACCTGTACGGATAATATAAATTATCTTCAACTTAGTATAACATAAAAAATTAGGACAAAACAGATGACATCTTGCATCTGTTTTGTCCTATCATTCTGGCGGAGAGAGTGGGATTTGAACCCACGGTGCAGCTTGCACTGCACAACGGTTTTCGAGACCGCCACCTTCAACCTCTCGGACATCTCTCCTTATTATTTACTTTCATATTATAACATACAAAAATAAAATTTAACAGGTGAATAAGCATTAAATTTATCTTCCACTTAATATTTATTTAAGCACAAATTAAAGCTATAGGGATATTATATATATTAGATTGATATTTTTAAGAGAAGGGAGATCATCATGCTAGAAGCTTTTTTATTTGCATTATCATGCTCCTTAGATTCATTTGTAGCAAGTATTGCTTATGGAGCAAATAAGGTTAAAATACCTTTTTTATCAATACAAATCCTTAACCTTATTAGCACTTCAATATTGGCTCTATCTATATTTTGTGGGGCTATGGTAAGAAATATCCTTCCAGGTAACAGTGCCTTAATAATAAGTTTTGCCACTTTAGGATCATTAGGTTTATTTTATTTATTACAAGGTATTTCTAAAACCTATATATCTAAAAATCAAGGATTAGTTAAAAAATATATATTTACATTATTTGATTTGACATTTGTAACTAATATATATATCAATCAAATAAAAAATGATTTAATAAATGTAGAAAAGATTAGCTTAAAAGAAATTCTCTATCTTGGAGTTGCACTTTCTATTGATGCTGTTGTTTTAGGTTTTGCCAGCGCTTTGGGATCAATTAATTTAAAACTTGTGGTGTTATTTTCATTAATTACAAACTCAGTCTTTATATGGTTTGGATTACTTATTGGTAGAAAATTTGCCGAGAAATCAAAAATTAATTTATCTTGGCTCTCTGGCATAATCCTTATTTGTTTGGCAATCATTAAGTTAATATAGAAAAAGCATCAAAAACCACATACTAATATGTGGTTTTTGAACGTATTGATCGTAGGAAATATTTTAAAATTTCATTAGCCCATACAACTGCAGAAGCCATAATTATAATCTTTACCCAGACCGCAAATCTTAAAGGTACTGTATTAAAGAAATAATTATAATATGTCATAAATATTATTTGTGCACATCCTGTTGCAAGTAATGTTATCAATGCCAAATTATTCTTCCCAAAGTTAGGGATTATACTATTTAATCCAAATTCTCTGCAATTTAAAGCATTAAATAAAGCACTAAAAGCCAATAATGCGAATAATGATGTCTGCATTTCATTCCCAACGTAAATACCAGCCTGGCTATAATTACTTGTTGATACCCCTAAAGGATTCCAAAACATTTGTATAAATAATATTAGAGTAATAAAAGTTGAATTTACAATAATTGACTTTAACATAGTTTCCGAGATAATGTTACTATTTTTCTTAATAGGCTTTCTATTTAATAAATCTTCTCTTACCGGCTCTAAGCCTAAAGATAAGGCTGGCGGCCCGTCCATTATTATATTAATCCACAATAACTGTATTGTTGTAAAAGGCATATCTCTACCTATAATTTGAGAAATTATTGCTATTAAAAAAGCTACTATATTGACAGTTAATTGAAATTGAATAAATCTCTGAAAATTTTCATATATACCTCTTCCCCACTGTATTCCTCTTACTATAGTGCTAAAACTATCATCTGTTAAAATTATGCTAGCAGATTTTTTGGTTACTTCTGTACCAGCAATACCCATAGCTATACCTACATCTGCCTTTACTAATGCGGGGACATCATTTATTCCATCACCTGTTACTGCTACAACTTCACCATTATCTTGGAGGGCTTCTACTATCCTCATCTTTGTTTCAGGTTTTGATCTAGCTACTATTGAAATAGTCTTTATTTCCTCTCTTAGTTCTTGATCTGAGAGAGCATCTATAAAGGTTGATTCTACAGCTCTATTATTGTTCTCTAATAATCCTAGTTCATATCCAATAGCTACTGCTGTATTAATATTATCACCAGTTAGCATCTTAGTCTTCACTCCAGCTTTCTCTGCAATAGAAATCGCATCTTTTACATCAGGCCTTAGAGGATCTCTAATACCTACAAATCCTGTAAATATTAAATTTCTTTCGTAAAGATCCACATTAGTGTTGTTAAATGTATTAATATTTGATTTAGATATTTTTTTATAAGCAAACCCCAATGCTCTCATTGCCTGATCTTGAAGCTTTTTTATCTGTTCAACAATATATTGCTTTCTATCTTTTGTAAGCTTAACAATCTGACCATTTAAATATTCATATTCACAAGAATCTAAAATAACCTCAGGTGCCCCTTTAGATAAAAGTACATAATCTTCTCCTTCTCTAATAACTGTATCCATTCTCTTTGTCTTTGACGTAAAGGGAATCTGATAAGTAATATCTTTACTTTTCCTATATTCAAAATACTGCTTGTCTTCTAAATATACCAATAATGCACATTCTGTTGCACTTCCCATGTATTGCCATTCCCTATTTATATACTTTATATCCGCTGTTGAATTTATTATACAGTTATCTATAAAGTAGCTCTCATTTGAATCATACTTTTCTTTATAATCTCCATTAACAAAAACCTTTTCTACAGTCATTCTATTTTGTGTCAATGTTCCTGTTTTATCGGAACAGATAACTGAAATCGATCCTATTGTTTCACAAGATTCTTTTTTTGTTATCAATGCATTTATCTTTGCCATCTTCTGCATTGTAATAGCAAGAGTCATATTAATCATTGTAGGAAGCCCTTCAGGTACAGCAGCAACTACAAGGGCAACACAAACAACAAAAGCATTTTTCACCGGTTTAATTGAATTCAAAAACGGAATAATTCCAGAGCTATCAATAATAATTAATTTTTGAATAAGCATTTTCAATATCATAAATATAAATAATATTAGTGCAATGGAACCTGATAGTTTAGCAATGTTTTTACCTAAATCACCTAATTTTATTTGGAGTGGTGTTTCATTATCTACCTCATTTATACTTTGAGCAATTTTACCCATCTGAGTTGAATCGCCTATTGCAGTTACTATCATTTTGCCCCTTCCGCTGGCAATTAGGGTACCACCAAATAGCATATTTATTTGTTTTGCTGGAACTGGTTCTTGAATTATAGTATTTCCTTTGACTTCAATCTTTTCCATATCAATTATTATATCTGCGTGCTTATCAACATCATCAGATTCACCAGTTAGCATATCCTCTCTTGCCTTTAGTCCCATTGACTCCAATATTCTACCATCAGCTGGAACAATATTTCCTGTCTCTAAGAGCACGATATCACCTGGGACTAAATCATTTTTTAGTACAAGATTTACTTCTCCATTTCGAATACATTTAATAAAAATATTTTCCGTTATTTTAGATAATTCTTCAGCAGCTTGTTTAGATTTTTCTTCCGTTAAGTACCCAATTACAGAACCTAAAGTTATAGCTAAAATTATTCCAATTGCATCTATGTACTCTCCAATTAAAAAACTTATGGCTGCTGCAATCAAAAGTATAATTATCAGAGGATCTGATAAATCATCCCAGGATGAACTTGTCTTACTTTTTGAAAACTCATTTGGTCCATATTTCTCTTGTGCTGCTTTAACATCTAGATCACTCAAACCATCCTTTTCATCTGACATAAGTTCTTCTATAACTTCCGTCCTATCCCTATTAAAATATATCATAACACCCCTCCTCAGTAGTAAACTAATATTTAATACAAAGTTATGCTACGACTTGTCCTTCTAATCATATGTGAATTTTTTTGATTTAATGCATCATTTTTTATTTTATGAAATTTATTTGAAGTAATTTATATAAAATAGAACAAAATAAGGCTTGCCATTCTTTAGAAAATGACAAGCCTTATCTTATCTTTATATTAATAGAGCAAAAATTAAGCAGATTAACCCTATAGCAAACATGAGAAATTTGAAAGGGACTATACAAAGCATTATAATAATGCCTATTGTTCCGGATATTCTTCTTATCAGCATTCTTGTGTCGTTATTTCTGCTAAAGTATCTTCTCATAACTAACACTCCTATCCCTTTATACTATTTTATTCAAAGAAGTAAAAATTAGTTACAAAACAAGCTAATTTTTGCTAATTCAAGAGATTTTCCTATTTTATTTTTCTTTAAATAGAGATCTAAATCATTAATCCCAGGGTGATAAAATTATCTTTATTTACTTAAATAAAAATAATATAAATATAGAAAAATTAACATTCCTTAAAATGTCTAAAAATATTTAAACTTTTCCTTTGACAAATTTCATAAATCGTAGTATAATAAAAAAGGTTGTTTTTGACGACAGATATGGCCCCATGGTCAAGCGGTTAAGACATCGCCCTTTCACGGCGGTAACCCGGGTTCGAATCCCGGTGGGGTCACCAAAATTATAATTCACAATACACAATTAAATAATGTTTTATTGGTCTTTTAAATTTCAATTGTGAACTGTGAAATGACAATTGTGAATTTGAACATTTGGCCTGGTAGTTCAGATGGTTAGAATGCCAGCCTGTCACGCTGGAGGTCGAGGGTTCGAGTCCCTTCCAGGTCGCCATTAATCAATTAACAATTCACGATGCACAATGCACAATTGAGAAACGTTAGAAATGATATTCTGAGCAAAACTAAGAATATTGGTTTGAGAGTTTGGTTTTTCAATTGTGAAATGTGAACTGATAATTGTGAATTAAGTAAGTGCTGGCGTAGCTCAATCGGCATAAGTAGGGGACCGAAATTGTGGTTTTCAATTTCGTGTACATCACTTAGTCGGGCCGCCAAGAATCAAAAGTATGTAAGTCGTAGGAAAAAAATGAATAAGCATGCTGGCGTAGCTCAATCGGCAGAGCAACTGACTTGTAATCAGTAGGTTGGGGGTTCAATTCCTCTCGCCAGCTCCAGAATATTTTAACAAAGTACATAGATTAGTCTATGTACTTTGTTTTTTATCAAAACAAAATGGCACTGAATTTGAAGGAAAGCTTTCAAGTACGGTGTCATTTTCGTATTTTATAGAAAAATCATTAAAAACATCTCCACCATTGTTATAATAGCATTCTTAATATCATATATATTGGAAACCCATGAACTCTCTTCAAAAATGTTTACAAATCTCAATAATAGATATATAATATTGAATATATATTCAATGAATGGAGATTCAATAATGGGAATTCGTGAAAAACAAAAAGAAAAGCGAAGAAGTGAGATACTAAATGCCGGACTGGATTTATTCATACGCAAGGGATATTCTGCTACAAAAGTAAGTGACATTGCAGAGCAGGTTGGAATGAGTGTGGGATTGTTGTTTCATTATTTCGCTTCAAAGGAAAAACTATATGAAGAATTGATAAGTCTTGGCATTTCAGGGCCTATGAGTGTTATGGCTCCTACTGAAAAAGAACCCCTTGCCTTTTTTGAAGATGTCGCAAGGCAAATTTTTCATTATATCAAAGCCGAGCCATTTACTGCAAAGATGTTTGTATTGATGAATCAAGCCTTTTATAATGAAGTAGCTCCTGATTATGTCAAAGAGATGCTTGCCAGTTTTAATATTTATAAGCCAACTTCTGAGCTAATTTTGAAAGGTCAGGAAGAAGGTACGATCCGCAGTGGTGACCCTTATGCTCTTTCAATTGCTTTTTGGTCTGCTGTAAGGGGCATTGCGGAGGAAATTGCGCTTAATCCAAATTCACCATGTCCTGATAGTGATTGGATTATTGATATAATAAGGAGGTAAGGCTGATGAAAAAGGTTATTATTATCGGTGCTGGTATTGCTGGACTAACGGCAGGCGTATATGCCTGCCAAAGTGGTTTTGATGTGGTGATTTATGAGGCTCATTCCATTCCAGGCGGTGCATCTACAAGCTGGAAAAGAAAGGGCTATCTCTTTGAAGGTGGTATGCACTGGCTGACAGGTTCTTCTCCGAAAACTGCCCTCCATAAGCTTTGGCGTGAAATCGGGGCACTGGATGACAACACTTCCATTTATAACCGTGACCCGTTTTTTGCCTTTGAAGATAAGGGAAAGATGGCTTTTTTATATCGAGATATTGATAAACTACAGTCTCATTTGATTGAGTTATCACCTGAAGATGAAAAGCAAATAATGTGCCTTTGCAGGGATTTGAAAAAATTTATGAAAGTGGATATGCCCATTACGGATATTAAAAACGTAAAGGTTAAGGAAAAATCCGCTATACCGATATCAAAATTGATTTCTATGATTCCTGCATTTTTTAGAATGTCTTTCTACTCAAATCAAACGGTAAAAGAATATGCAATGCGATATAAAAATCCTTTTCTACAAGACTTATTTAAGAATATTGTCGGCGATGATAACAATGCCACAAGCATGTTATTCACATTATCAACTCTTGCAAAGGGTGATGGTGGATATCCTTCAGGTGGCTCACTTGCCATGGCGAGTAGGATAGCAAAACGGTTTGAAGCCTTAGGCGGTGTGATAAAATATAATAGTAAAGTTGAAAAGATTATAATTAAAAGTGGTAGTGCTACGGGTATTGTTTTTAATGGGGCAAAAATCTCTGCAGATGCAGTCATCATCACACAAGATACACTGGCTGCGATTGACACTCTGTTTGATAACCCACTTAGAGAGCCATGGGCGGATAAGATGCGCTCTGAAATTAAACCTATGCTAAATACTTTTATTTGTTTAGGAATCAAAGAGGACTTGTCTAATATTCATGAAAGTATGGTCTTTACAAGTGATACTCCGGTATTCTGTGCCGAAAAAGAAATCAAGGAAATCAGTATAAATAACTATGCGACTTACGAAGGCTATGCTCCAAATGGATGTACTGCCATTACTTCTATACTTCCAGGAGATAGTTATGAATGGTGGAAGGAGCAGAAGATAAAGGGTAACTATGAATCAGAAAAGCAAAAACTTGCGGAAAACTTCATTGATGTTTTGGCAAAAAAATATCCTCAGACTGCCGGTAAGGTAGAAGTGTGGGATATCGCTACTCCTCTGACTTATGAACGCTATCTGAATTCTTATAAAGGTTCATGGATGTCGATTATGGGTAAAGGTGTAAAAATGCATCCCTATCCCTCAAAACCTGAAAGTATATCCAATCTTTATTTTGCCGGCCACCGACTTATAATTCCCGGAGGACTTCCTGTTGCCCTTGAAACTGGCCGAAAATCAGTACAATATTTATGCATGGATACTAATATGGTATTTCAGGGAAATGCTTAAAACAGCAAAGTAACTTTAATTTTTGAGGTTACCTATAAAGAAAAATATAAAACGTACAACCTCAAGTTAAACTTCATTAATAGGTTCTCATTAAAAATCCGTTGCTACCAGCAATGGATTTTTTAATTTATATGATAAATTATGAGTATATCCTTAATCTTCACTTACGACTATTGTATTTAACACTTTTAAACCGAAGGCATATAATATATAAAGATCAATTTAAACTATATAAAAAGGGTGTAGCTATGAATAATACAATATTACAACTTCAAAAAAATAATGATGATAGTATTTTAAATAATAATAATGTTATATTTGATGAGACAATTAGTATGATAGGAAATATAAGTTATAATAATATTACAGGTACCATTACTATTTCTGAAAATGGTCTGTACATCATTGATTGGTATGTAGCTATGCAGTCAATCTTCGGTTCACCCAGCGTTATTTTTAAGTTAATTTCTGACAAAGGTCATGAATTTGATAGCAATTCACCAAATAAAACAGGTAATATGAATGGAATAGCTATTTTAGATGTCAGTGATGCCCCTATCAACATCTCATTGGTAAATACATCAAATACTACTGTTTTTTTCTCAAATACGATACCATCTAAAGCTAATCTGCGAGTTTTTTATTTAAACAGTGATATAGCTGATAATAGTAGTTGCTTTGCTTTAGAGCAATTTGCCCATGTTTTAGAACAAATAGTCAATATATATCAAGGTGATTCTGTTAGTATTTTCTCAAATAGACTTGCAACAGTTTCAGGACCGATTCACTCCCTTTACAAAGCTCCTGATACTGTAAGTATACCAATGCTCGTTCTCCAGTCAGAAGATGAATCATTTGCTTTTAATATTGATAAAATAACAATGCTTTATTTTCCAAATAGTATTTATGACGATTCCATAACTTATTTAAGTCCACCTAGCCCATTTCCTCAGAATTGTGATACTGACCAGCTTAAGAACATCTATAATTATGTTACAGTAGGTGACAGCATATCTGTAACTGCAGGTCCTAATACAAGTGCTTCTGGTGATGTGCATATTAACGAATATGGCATAATTGTTGTGGCTGATGCAACTTCAATAATATTTATGATGACTCCGCATATTTTTTCGATTACCGTAAATGAAGAAGGAGGCTTCAGTGGACAAAAACCAATTTCAGTTTCTACTGCCAATGTATAAAGAAACTAAAATAATCTAGTATATCAATATATTGAAGTATAGCTTTAAACAGGACCCAGTCCCTTACTTGCTTCCTATATATAATTGAAAAAGTAAGGAGAACTGGGTGTTTCTATATGTTTATGTGTTATAATAGACCAATATGGAGGTGGAATCTTATGGTTAAAAAGGCTTTGAAATCTGCAATAGGAGTGAGTATAGGAGTAACAATTGGGAGTATTATTTTACCTCGAATCCTTTTTTCTAAGCTCTACAACAATACATATCCTCCAATATTAGAACAGACATTAATTTATTTAGTGCTTTCCTATATTGTCTGCTTTCTTATTTCTTTTCTAATTGAATGGCTAAAAATAAAGATAAAAAAAGCTGATAAATTCTAATTTATCAGACATATAAAGCATTAGGAGCAACCTTTTGGTCGCTCTTTCTTTTATCTAAGCCCTATTTTTATGCATACTATATCTTTATTACTCCTGTACTATCTTAATGATATTATCAAAAACATCTTCATAGCTTTTACTTTGTGCTGATGGTGTTGCCTGTATTACGTAAACAATATTTGACTCTGGCAGAATATTTACCTCCTGACCTCCATATCCGCGACAGCTGAAACCGCCATCAAATAACCACAATAAGAAACCATAATTCCTTTCCCTTTGGGAAGGAGAAATAGCCTGTCTTATATAATTATCACTGACAATACCTTTCCCATTTTGCAAAAACAAAAAACCGATTTTAGCAAGATCATGAGCAGATAAATCCGATTGCATTTCAAGAATTGGGTTGTTGCTAATGCTATAATTCACACCATTCGAAAATGCAGCCCATTCACCACTGGTTATTCCAAGGGGCTCATATAAATTTATTCTGCAAAACTCGTATGTGCTCATACCTGTTGCCTTGCTTATGAGTGCAGATAGTAAAATAACATCCCATTCCTTGTACACAAATTTTGTACCTGGTACATCTGCCATAGCTGTATCTGAAAGATGTTCCAAACAATTTTCTGATCTCCAAAGCTGTTCAAGCATGGGGCAGTGATAATGAACACCGCCATTCCAATATATGCCTGATGACATGGTTAGAAGATGCCGAACAGTGATTAGCTTGTGATATGGATGAACATTCTGAGCAAATTCTGTTAAATAATTGCTTATAGGCTCGTCTAAGCTCTTAATATATCCTTTATCAAGACAAATACCTATACATATGGACAAAATACTTTTCCATATGGATTTTATATTATTTCTGCTATCCTTTGTAAATCCATTATAATATCGTTCAAGAATCAACTCATTATCCTTAAAAAGCAAAATGCTGTTGATAAGACGATATCTTCTTTGTTTTATATAATGGTCAACATATTCCTCAATTTCATGGTTCATTTCAAATACCGTCCTATTATAGAATTTGAGTTTTGTTTTAACTCTTTCGGTGTACCTGCTGCTATAATATTTCCGCCATCATTGCCTCCGCCGACACCCATCTCAATGATATAGTCACAATTTGATAACACATAAGGGTCATGTTCCGTGAGGATAACTGTATTACCTTTATCTACAAGTTCATGAAGAAGTTTTAATAGCTTTTTACTATCATGAAATGATAGCCCTGTAGTAGGCTCATCCAAGATATAAATTGCATCCTTTGCATTCTGTCCTTTTGAAAGCTCCTTTGCCAATTTGATACGCTGACTTTCTCCACCAGATATGGTAGGAGTTTTTTGTCCCAAAGTGATATAGTTCATACCCACACGTGAAAGCGTTGCAAGGATTTTATCAATTGATTTATCCTTTCCCTTAAAAAATTCCACTGCCTCATCCACCGTCATTGATAAGATATCTTTAATATTCTTTCCGTCAAGCATTACCTCTAAAACCTCGGGAATAAAACCTGTTCCGCGGCAAGCCTCACATTCCAAGTTAATAAAATTGCCAAAACCTACATGATAATGTATCTCACCGTCACCTTTACATACTTTACAGCCACCCTCGGAATTAACGGTAAAAAGACCTGCTGAAAGTCCGCTCTCCTTTGCAAACAAAGTTCGGATACGATCAAACATACCTGTGTATGTGGCAGGACAGGATGTACGGCTTCTTCCAATTGGTTTTTGGTCAATAACAAAGCATTTTTTTATATGTTCTATACCGCTTATAATTACATTATTAGATTCATAGGTAAACTCCCCATCTTCATCATCCGTTATGCACTTGGTATTCAACATTTCTTTTAACTTAGGCACAAGTGTGTCAGAAATAAGACTTGATTTTCCGCTTCCTGATACTCCGGCAACACCTACCATTAATCCAAGCGGTATCTCTGCTGTAACATTTTTCAGATTATGAAGTGCTGCATTTTCTATCTTTAAGACATTTAGCATATCGATAGTCCTGATTCGTTTTTCCATTTCCAGAGTTTCTTCACCTCTTAAATATGGTGATGTATTTGAATTTTTACAATACAAAAATTCTTCAAAACCACCTTGAAAAATCAGTTCACCGCCAAGTACACCTGCATTTGGACCTAGGTCAATGATGTAGTCAGCAGATCGTATAAATTTTTCATCATGTTCAACAGCTATAACTGTATTTCCACGACCAACGAGATTTTTCAAAATTTCAATCAGCTTAGCTTTTTCCACCTCATGTAATCCAATTGTCGGTTCATCAAATACAAAAATAATACTGTCCATTTCAGCAATGATATAAGAAGCTAAAAATAGTCTTTGAATTTCTCCGCCTGAAAGTGTTGGTACAGGTCGTGAAAGCGCAAGATGATGCAACCCCACATCAACCATACAATTTAGCTTTACTAATATCTTGCTTAACAAAGGTGATGTTATAGGGACTGTAGCTAAAAATTCGTACAAATCTTTTATATACATATTTTCAAGCTCAGAAATAGTTTTGCCTCCTATAGCAGTATGGGCAGCCTGTTCTCCAAGACCCGCGCCACCACATTTCGGACAAGATGCTTTGCCCATATATCCTGCATTGGTAAGCAAATATTCGAGGCGACTCGATGTTGAGAAAGCTCCATTTGTAGTATGCATTATCCATGGCACAAAACCCATAAAGGATGATTTTCCATTATCACCATATTTCAAAAAGTTTAATTGCTCATCAGTAAGCGTTGAGAGTTTGTCTGTGGGAGAAATATTATGATATTTACAAAAGCTATCAAGCATTCGCTTTGTAATTCCCCGTTTTCCTAATCCTAAGCAAACATCCTCTATTTTTTGCGATAAATCTTCAAACAGCTTTTCTTCATCAAGTTCTTTAATAAATCCCGTGCCCAGACACTTTACACACATACCCTTGGGAGAATTTTTTTGAAACATCTCCATCGTAAGGGGTATGCCATCATTATATTTGTCATCTCTCACCCCATAAGCGGCGAACAACATAGCAAGCATATTGCTTATTTTTGTTCGTGTACCAACTGTACTTCGAGGATTAGACTGACGGATTATACGCTGTTCTACTGCAACCGTCGGAGAAAGCCCTGTCATACTGTCAAAAGAAGGTGTACTGTCAACTATAAACTGTGTCCCAGAGAACATAAGATATCTTCGTTTTCCTTCCTCATAAAGGGTATCAAATGCAAGGCTTGATTTTCCGCTGCCAGATACACCAGTAATTACAGTTAGTTTATTTTTGGGGATCTTTACATCTACTCCTTTTAGATTATGTATTCGTGCATTTTTTATTTCGATGAAGCCGTTCATGGCAACTCTCCTTTATACCTAAATTCCTCCAATATTTACCCGTCAAATACAATTCTGTCTTTTTTGATTATAATAATTCATTCTATATTCAAAACTCTTTTTCCTTAGAAAATAATCCCTGATCTCATATGTTATCTTATCTTTGTCAATTCAATATAGATTAAATTTAAAATCATTATATATTGGTATTGAAAAAAAAGTCAAGTGTGTATTATTATTGATATAGACAATTAAATTTAATTATTGTAATAGTATAGTTTATATATTAAACAACAAACATAACAACCCTATAACATTAACCCTTTAGGGCTACTAAAAGTATATAAGGAAATAGAATCCATTGATATAATCCATTTTATCTTTAACTTCTTGCAATATCTTGCAATTATTGCAAGGATATGAATTTATCATCTTGCTATACTTTAATTAAAGGAGGAGAATACATATGGATTGCTTAGAGAGTACGAATAGGGCTTTGAATTTGAGATGTACTATGAAACTGCAAATGGAAAATGCTACGAAGAAACTTGGATTAGAGTTGCACCAAAAAATAATTTATAGAGGATATAGTCCGTAAAATACAACAATAAAGAAGTCTCAAGACCTATATATGCTGAGACTTCTTTATTGTTAGTTATTTACTTTCCCTAAGCTCCTTAAAAAAACTAGAAATTATACTGCTGCATTCATCTTCTAATACACCAAATTCCACTTCTAATCTATGATTAAATTTAGGATGATTCGTTAAATCCTCCACAGTTCCGCAGCAGCCTCTTTTAGGATCTCTAGTACCTATAACCAATTTTCTTATTCTAGCATTTACTATTGCACCTGCACACATGGCACAGGGTTCTAACGTCACATATATAGTGCAATTAAGCAGCCTCCACGCATTAAGATGCTTACTTGCTTCTTTTATTGCAAGTATTTCAGCATGAGCTGTTGGGTCATTTGAAGTTTCCCTTTGATTATAACCTCTGCCGATTATTTCTCCCTCATAAACAACAACAGCACCTACAGGCACTTCATAGATGCTATACGCCTTTTTAGCCTCTTCTAAAGCTTCTCTCATATATAAAATATCCATTGATATCACCTTATAATGCTAAATTTAGATACAGCTTTTTATTTGTATATTAAATGTGTATCATAGAACTTTTCAAGTGTCAACACATGCTAATCTTTACTTTTTTACCTATCTTTTCAAGACTTTCCCCTATTTCCTGTACAAGTTTCAATTTTGAAACAATATCAATTCCTGACCCGTCCTCCTGATGACTATGATTTACAGCATTTCCTAAATATATATTAATATCTGTTGCATCCTCGATTAACATACGTGTCAACATAGCAGCACCATCTTTTCTCTTTTCTAATTCAAGTAATATAATAGCGTTCTTCTCATACTCATGTATAAGCTTAGGAATATTTTTTAAGGTAATGATACCTTCTGTCACAAGATCTACTCCTTCTATTTTCGCCATAGCAGGTATCCCCTCAGATGATGTATTCTCTAAAGGCATAAGAGGTGCTTTTAAGAATTTGGAAACCATTTTAGCTGTACTTCCGCCGCATACAACATGTTTTCCTTTTTTTCTAAAAAACATACTTAATATTTTGTCATCTTCATCTGGATTCTCTGGAGGGCCGATTATAATATTTATGGCTTTCCGTTCCCGAAGCTGCAGTGTCAATAGTGTTATATCATCTTTAGGCTTTCCATCATAAAGACATAAGCAGGCATTCATCAAACGGGCCCCTAACCATGCAGCTGAAACTCCTGGTTTATACCATTGCTCCAAAAGCTTTACAACTTCACCATATCCTAATTCTTTGCCAATTTCGCTATCTATACCTGCATTTGTAACACCATCAGTCATCAGAAAAAGCATATCATCAGAAAGCAACGGTACTGTACTTTCCCAAATCTCTTTTTCTTGAATGAAAAAACGTGCAGACTCATGACTTATACTTTTTCCGCTTCGAAGGAGTATAGCAGGAGGATTATCAAATTGTGCCAGATATACCTTATATCTCTGTATTCTCGCCGCTACAAATGTAGCATAGGCTAGCTTCCGCTCCCTGCACATGGGCAATGTCTGAACTGTAGTAAAAACAGCATCTTCTAAGAGCATACCTCCTGAAAGTAATGTACCTAGTATTTGAGAAGTCAGCGTTGCAAGTATATTTGCCTTTACACCGCTGCCTAAGCCATCAGAAAGAACTAAAGTGGTTCCATCTTCTGTTGTTTCCTTATAGTAAAAGTCACCGCAAATACTTTCTGTATATTTATTATAACTTATCTTTGCAAAATCTAATACATAATCCAGCATATAAGCCACCTATCCTAAAAAATCTCATCATCCATAAGTATTGTTTTTTTCAAATCCATTATTGCCAGCTTAGTTTTTGCAGCTGTTTCTCCTAAAAGAGAAGCTATCTCATGTACTGTACGTAACTGAGCCTCCACAATTTCATCAGCCATATTAGCAGAATCCATCTTTGCTTGACGAATCCTATTCTTCTCCATGCGAAGCTGAGTAATATCTTTCATTATACAGCTTATTATGCTATTTCCCTTATCGTATATGAGTGTCTGCTCTAAGTATAAACCGTATTCTGCAACATATATATTTCTGCTTATTCTCTCTTCCCCACTTGCAATTAAATCAATAAAATTATACTCATCTAGTATACGTGATACAGGAGAACCAAGGATATCCTCAGGTGAGGATAGATGGAATGCTTTACATGTGGCATTGTTAATCATTATGACACACATATCAATATCCACAGCTAATATAAGATTGGGTGATACTTCTATTACCTTATCTGCAAAAGACTGCGTACGGGCTTTCATAAATGGCAAACACATGTTGATATCTGCTTTATTCTCATAGATAGCAACTGCTTTTTCTCTACAGCTTGGATATCCACACGAACCGCAGTTTAGCTCATCTTCTACAGTATTTTTTCCCATCTTCTTCAATATTGCAGCCAATTGCCATTCTGTCGGAGGCATACAGACTATTTTTTTATCAAGAAATTTTTGTTTCAGCGAAAAATCAGTTCTTGTCTCAAAATCAATATTCTTTCCACTTTCATTTACTGCTTGTTTTCTAACCAGAGTCTTTCCAAAAATCTGCTTATTTTGGCTTTTTTGAAAAGATGGTCCCCCTATACAACTTCCAGTGCATGCACTCATTTCAATAAAATACCCCTTTAAATTGCCTGAAACGATTTCCTGCAATGCATTTATACAATTTTCAATCCCATCAATAGCGATGTATTGAAAGCTGCGATTTTTTAACATGCTATCTAATATACCTCCGCTATATGGAAATGATCGTGAAAGCTTTGGCGTAGGTATTGAACCGTCTTCTTTAGGTTCTATACTAGAATTTTCAAACCATCCTTCAAGCTCATCAAAGGTAATTACATAGTCTGCACCATTTTCACCACATTCAGCTTTCTTAGAAATACATGGACCAATAAATATCACTATAGCATTAGGGTATAAATCCTTTAACTTGCGAGCACTTACCTGCATAGGAGAGATTATTGGAGCCAAAAAATCCAGTGCCTCGGGAAAATGATGTTCAATGTATAGATTTATAGTCGTACAGCAGGAAGATATGATTACATCATTCCATTTATCCTCAACCAATTTTTCATAATGGCTTTTCACAACATATGCTCCTTCTGCTGTTTCAGAAACATAAGAAAAACCCAACTCAGCAAGTGCATCAGAAAAGGTCTGAAATGATGCCTTGGGATATGCAGTAATCCATGAAGGCGCTACAGTTGCCACAATTTGACGCCCTTGGCTAAGTAACTCTAATATTTTAGGAATATCATTACTGTCCTCCTTTGCATTTTGAGGACAAACAACAGTACAGGTTCCACATAATATACATTCTGATTCAAGTATTTGTGCTCGTCCATTTTTAACTGTTATTGATTTAACAGGACAATGTCTGACACATTTATAACAATCCATGCATTCAATTTCTTTAAAACTTAAAATCGCCATATGATTCCCCTACTTTGAAATAGTCTATTTGATACAAATATAAGAAAAGCTTCTAATAAAGGATTTCAAGTAAGCTTTTCTTAGCTACTGCATAAGCGACTTGCACAAAATCAATGATTTCAGCAATCTGCTTAAAACTCATTGAGAGCACGTTTTAGAATGAAAAAAATTAGAATCTTCCTATAAGTTATAAAAAGATTATTATAAATCTTAATAATCCTCAAAAAAGACTTATTTTCATTCATTATATACCTAATTTATCTATATTACACTAGTTCTTTGTTATAATAATAACAGTATGCATCTATGATGTCAATCAAGGTAATAAAAATAGTCAATAGAATCCCCCTATAAAGGTAAAAACAATGGCTTATAAAGATAATTTAATCTCTTTCTTCTCGAACCATAATATAAAATTCATCTCCAGACTTGGAATGATTAACAGTCTTTAATATTATAAAACCAACTTTTTTATACAAACTGATAGCACGCCTATTAAAAGAAGCAACTGTCAGTCGGTATTTTTTAGATTGAAATTTCTTTCGAGCAAAGTCTATACCTTTATTTAGAAATGAATATCCTAATCCTTTTCCGCACAGAAGTGGATTCATACCTAATCCAATGTCTAATGCTTCTTCAGAGTATGTATAGTCATGAGTTGGTATTTGCGCCGACTTATCAAAACAGAAATAACCAGACAATTGATTTTTATCGTCAATAAAAGCATAATAATCACCGCTCATAAGTTCAAGAATGGTTTCTGAATTGTTTTCAAAACTATACATTGAGTAAGGATCTTCATAAATCCAATTTGAAATATCTATAGCGAAATCTTTTGTCATTTCAATTATTAAACTCATATAATCTCTCCCTGCAAATTTATTCTAAGCACTCATATCATATTTCACAATATTCCCTCCGCCTCCTGCCAATCAACCAAAAGATTGTAGCGATTTGTCTCAAAATGCAAAATACAATAGTCTGGATCGTCAGGACCGTTGAAATGCTGCCCCATTCCCGGATACCACATTTCTTCCTTGATGGCTAGATCTGTTACAACTTCAATTGTTCCAACTAAAGTGATGTTATATGCCCCGTCCTTATTAAAGCACACGCTTGCGCGGTTGCAGTTTGCTATACGTTTTGCCTTGTTACCTTCAAGCCCGGTGCAAAAGGTAATCCAATTAATTCCATGGGCTTTTGATGCCGTAATCGTTGAAGCTGTAGGATACCCGTCCCTATCAATGAGTGCAAGAACACAATAAGGCTCTGAACCCTCCAATGAACTGTGAGCTGTATTTTGACGAATAATTTCTTCTGCTTTTGCAATAACCTCTTTACTCATTTACCCACCCCCGTAATAATAAATTTTCTTTATCCTTTAATAAATTTCAAAATCTTTTTTAACTCAGCATTAGGATTGAGTATAAAAACACGCTCCGTTATTTTTTCAATTGCCTCATCTTTCTCGATTTTTACAGCCTTTTCAAATACATCTTCCCCCCAAAAATTCTCAGTTGTACAAAATACAGTTGAAGACCAGCCGTACTCTATTCCTTTTTGAGATATTTTTTGCTGCCTTCCACACATAGTCAAATACATTTTCATTTGCAGTTCTGTCAAGGCTCGGTCAAACTGAGACTTTTCCTCTTTTCCAAAGCCTGCCAACTGCTTTATTGCATGTAATGGCAACGTCCCATTTTCGAGGATAGTGTCATAAATTCGTTTCCCATGGTTACTGATTTCACCATCTGCATATTTCTCATCAAATGTCCTATTTTCTCGCCGAACTGCGAGAAAATAGGGAACCCATTCTCTGACCATATATCCGCTTTTCTTGAAGAATAATTTTGCATAAGCAATATCGTTACGCTCGTCTAATACACGCATACGCCACTCCCATGGGTCAGTATCTGGATTTCCTGTATGCCAGCATATAGGTGTTTCGTAAGGCGGTGATTCCTCCCAATTCCATGGAATCACGGAGAAAATGCCTTCACTATTCCCACCCCCCATTGAAAACCCGGCATCCAGCAATGTACTAACAAAATCTCCATAATTTTTTATCGGTTTACTATTCAATCCAAAACCCTCCTTTTGAAAGAATCATATCACATTAAACAGGACAACATCCTGTCCTGTTTATTTATAGTGTTCCAAAATATTAACAGCGATTCGTTTTATATGCTCCGCCATGTCAGCAGGTTCAAGTACCTTTGCCTTATCTCCAAACCCCAAAATCCATGATATAGTAAAATCCCTATTTGTATACCCAATTTCAAGACGAAGCAGGCCTTCTTCAGTTTCTGTGCAACAATTAAGTCCATATGTTTCAATGAGCTGATAACGAACTGATGGGTCAAATAGAACAACTAGCTTTTTATCATCGGGAAGACACTCATTAAAGTCCCTCTTTTCAGGTGGAATTTCACGGGGAATATAGGTCTCAGTGCAAAGACGTAAATCCCATAACCGCATCATCTTAAACAACCGCCAATCCTTTCGCTCTTGACAAAATCCAAATATATACCACGCCGCCCACTGGAAAATTATAAAGTATGGCTCGATACGGCGATGTGTAATACCCTTTTCATAATAATAGTCAAATTCAATTAATCTCTGCTCATGAATCGCTCTTTTAATAAGTTCAATCTTTTCTGTCAAGCTGCCCTTGTAATGAGAAGCAAGATCGATTACAATGGGTTCCCTTAGCGATACAACGATATCTTTATTAGCAGATAATTTATCTAGAGTTTTCTCAATATGGGACTTTTCCGATACGCTTCCAATACCTTTGAGACCAGCAATAATCCCTGAAAGCTCATCAACAGTCAGAACGCTTTTGTCAAGCTTGAACCCCTCTGCAATAGAAATACCGCCACCGCTGCCTTGATATGTAATAATAGGTATCCCCGATTGGCAAAGAGTATCAATATCTCTGCCAATGGTACGGCGAGTAACTTCAAATTTCTCAGCAAGATAGGGAGCTGTTACCCGTTCATTTTGAAGCAGGATTGTGAGTATTCCAAGCAAGCGGTCAATCTTCATGGACACTCGCCTCCAGTTCTCTCTAGTATCTCTTTGGCAATTTGCGTCATAGAAGCACCTCCTATTAACATTATAACACATGAAATCTCAACTAAACTTCTTGACTAATATCAAATATATTAGTATATTGATACATACCAATATACGGTATGTATGTGAGTAAAATCAAAAAAACTCTCAACATTGCACAATCTGCTTTATCTTGACATCTTACTATATTAAAAGTTCATGGGATTTTAGACTTTTCCAAATCTGGTCAAAACATAACTTATAATCTCGCTTACCATAGGGTGAAAAGGGTAATCGATATAGAACATATCATTGTTAAAAGAAAGTAATAAAAGGTATTATGTCTAATCTAGAAAGGAGAATTTAAAAATATGGAACATAAATTAGAAAACCCTCAACGGTTAAAAGAATTAAATCCATCAGAAACACTTAAAAATCTTGGTCTTGGGGATGGAAGTTCTTTTTGTGATATCGGTGCAGGAACAGGAATTTTTACATTTGCAGCATCTAAATTAACTAATTCCAATATATATGCAGTAGATATATCCACTGAAATGCTAGAAGTATTAAAAGTTAAAAGAACAGAACATAATGCAGATAATGTTATACTAAAGAATGATGTTCAAGATGTACCTTCATCCTCTTGTGATATTGTCCTAGCTTCTACTGTTTTCCATGAATTGGAGGATATAGATGGTATGGCAGATGAAATCAAGCGTATTCTAACTAATGGTGGACTCTTGGCTATTATCGAATTTCATAAACGTAAGACTCCTATAGGTCCACCTACCAATCATAGATTGAGTCCTGAACAAATTGATAATCTGCTGCAAAAACATGAATTCAATAAGATAAAGTATTTTGAATTGGGAGAGAATTTTTATATATCGATTTTTACTCTAAATCCTTAAAAAAAGAAGTAGAAGAATATTAGCAATCCTCCAATAAGGATGTTTACGAAAATCATAGTTGTTTAGCATATAGTCAAACGATTACCGATGAATTGTAAATAATCTTTATTGGAGGATTTGCTTTATGGCAAAGTGCAAACTCTTCCACACTGCACTCAGTATCACGCCCTCCTGTTTGGCAATCTGGCGCATAGATATACCTTTCAAAAATGTAGAATAAATCGTTGCCGTTGCACTTGTGTTAAATCTTCGCTTTTGAGAAGCCGTTTGGTCGTTTCTATGACTTTTTTCGTGACACTTTCATGTATCAGTTCCGCATCAAGAGAGGCCTGTAGAAAGTAGTTCGATTTCAGCTAATCCGTTAATGCTGACTTGTCCGATTTTTGTCTATAACTTGCTGATGATAGGTTTCATCCGACAGGGCCTTCAGTTCCAGAAAGTCCTCTGCAGTTTTTTTATTACCGCAGGGTAACATTCCTTTGCAATTTACATTACTTCTGTAGTATTTTCAATGTCTAAATCGCCTTTGGGGACGATTGCAAATCACTTGAACTAGATGTTTTTTTGATTTTGCATCAAGTCAATATCGGTTTTGAATCAAATCATATCATCTCGAAGGGCGTCAATAATATTTTCTCTTTTTATCTTGCTAATAGCATACAGCATTGTGATGAACACCACAAAGAGCACGCTGAACACGCTGATTGCCATACTGCCCCACGGGAACACAAAACCAACATTTCCGCCGCCGATGATCATGCCCTTATAAATTAGACAGGAAAGAATTCCTGCAATGGGCAGCCCCCAAAGCATCGTCCGCGCTCCATAAAGAGTGCATTCAAAGCGCATCATCTTATTGAAATCCCGATCGGACATCCCTACAGAACGGAGCATGGCAAATTCCCGTCTGCGCAGCTTGATATTGGTGGAAATCGTGTTGAAGACGTTCGCAACCGCGATTAGCGAAATCATCGTGATAAAAACAACCGAGAACAGATTGACAATGAATGTGATATTACGGTTTTGCTCCAATATCCCATAGACATTGTACAGATTATAGTCGGCGGTAATGCTGGCTCCATCAATCATCGTCTGCATCTTAGCTGTAGACTGACCAGGATTTTCTGACTTGAATGTCATGCCCAGCTTTGTAGGCTTTACAGTCGCACTTAGTGCGTCAAACTGCGGCTTTACCTCGTAAGGGGCCATCACCATAAGCGTGTATCCGGGCCACTCACCTGGCTCCGTGGGCAGCAGATCCGGGTAGTCTTTTACAAAGGTTACATGGATTGTTTTAGTCTGGTCCCCGGTCTTGGAGCGGAGCGTAAATTCCATAGGCTGTTCCTGCGTATACCAACTCCCGGGCAGAATTCCTGCCATGATCATTTTTTTGTCCTGCCCGGTGTATTCCTCTGCGGACAAACCGAGGCCTTCGAGCAGGTTCTGATAGACGCTGTCCTCAACAAACTGAATATCCAACAGCACTTCCACCGTTTCACTTGCCCCATCATAACCGATGGGCTCGCCGTACTCGTCAAAAAAATGGTTTGGCAAATCACTTGTATTAAGCACGCAGGAATAGGTCGAAAGTGCCTGATAAGAGCTTTCGGTGACGCCGTCGGCAGTTTTCAGCTCATCGTAAAGCTGGAACAGCTCGCTTTCCTCCATGTCTCGGGTATAGAAACAGATGTCATATTCTTCAACTACCACAGAGGAATTCTCCGCGATCTGATTCAGATAGGTTCCGAAAGAGCTTGCCGACACAAACAACACGATGCTTAACGTAAGCGACAGGATAATGCTGCGGTAACGTCGCCTGTTTCTCTTAAAGTTTTTTAACGCAAGTGTTTCCTCTAAACCGTAAAGGTGTTCCGCGAGCTTTGAGGTTCTTATCGCTTTGGCTTCCACCTTGACCTCGTTTGTCTGACGGATACACTCCATCACAGGCGTACTGGCAGCCTTCTTTGCCGGAATATAGGCCGAAATTAGAATGGTGATCATACTGATAACCACCGCAGCAACAAGAGCAGGAACAGACACCGCCAAAGTCAACGGTACATTGTCATACATGACATTTGCGAAATTCTTTGCCACAAGAGAAAGCACAAGCTTGATGCTTGGTATCCCGACCAAAATGCCGATGGGAATGCCGATTGTACCGATGCAAAGTCCCTCAAACAGGACAGAATTGCGCAGCTGTTTTTCCGTGGCACCTACTGACATGAGAATTCCAAACTGGTGTGTGCGTTCATTCAATGAGATGTTGAATGAATTATAAATCAGGAACACCGACCCGAGCATAACTAGGGCAATCAAAATGCCGCCAATCGAGTACAGGAGAACTGTAAGCATCTTTTCCCCTGAAAGTCCCATAAAACGCAGTACATCATCGTTCAAAACGTAACTGTAATTGTCTGATATGCTGTCTGCATAAGAATGAACCTGATATGGGTTCTTCAGCGTGATAAATACAGTAAGACTGTCCGCTGCGGCTGTATCCTCTGTTGTGATTAAAGTATATCCGGGTGCAGCATACTCCTCGATTGCCGGTCGTTGGCAGATGCCGACAACCCTATATGTTTTCTCTGTCGTGGTTACAAGCTTTTCCTCCCCAGCACAATACGAATCGTGCTGGCTGAGCTTCTGATCGCCGCCTATACGGTTGCCGACCGAGAGGGTGAGTGTGTCGCCCACCGAAATTTTCACGCCGCCGTTTGCCGCAATATGAGCCGGTATCACGACCTCGCTGCTGTTTTCCGGCAGTCTGCCGGAAAGCAGCTTGATGGGCAGAGCATCCAAGGCTTCCTCGTTCCATCCGGCAATAAAAAGATATGGCTTGTCGGGATTTTGTCCGCCTTCCAGTGTGGAATAGCCAATGTTCTGTAGCGGTACAACATTTGCCACTCGGCTGTCCTCTGCCTGTTCCAGCACAAAGGAGGAAGCTGCGTCCGGGATTTCAATATGCCAATCACCATATTTGGCAGCAGCACCGTTTATCATATAGCTTTGCAGAGACACGGCAAAGGTAGCGACTGCCGTAATCATGGCGGCGGACAGAACCACTCCGATCACCGTAACAATTGTTCGGGTACGATTTTTTTTCAAGCTTTGCAGAGTGACTTTGTTAAAAATATTCATGGCCGCACCCTCTCATCTCTCGCTACTTTGCCGTCTGATATGCCGATAATGCGGTCTGCTTGCAGGGCGATATTTTCGTCATGGGTGACGAGGATCAGGGTCTGCCCATATTTTTTATTGCTTTCTTTCAGCAGCTTGATGATTTCATGTCCATTCCTGCTGTCCAAACTGCCGGTTGGTTCATCGGCCAGCATGACTGCCGGAGCATTCACCAAGGCGCGCCCAATAGCGACACGCTGCTGCTGACCACCTGAAAGCTGGTTTGGCAAATGTGTTTTGCGTTCTTGCAGTCCAAGCAGTTCGAGTAAGTCACCAAGCCTCTCCCTGTTAACCTTCCGCTTGTCCATCAGGATAGGCAAGGTGATGTTTTCTACCACATTCAGAGTGGGAATGAGGTTGTGAAACTGGTAAATCAGTCCAACCTGCCGCCTGCGGAAAATGGCGAGTTTTTCATTGCTTTGGCCATATACATCCTGCCCCTCCAAATACACCTTTCCGCTTGTCGGCACATCCACGCCGCCGATGCTGTGAAGCAATGTGGATTTACCCGAGCCGGAGGAACCGATGATTGCGGTAAACTCCCCCTTTTCGATAGTAAGCGAAACATGGTCAAGGGCGGTAACTTGATTTTCACCCTTGCCGTAGACCTTGCATAAATTTTCAATTTTTAAAAACTCCATTATGCGAGTCTCCTTTCTTATGTTTTACTCATATAATAGAACTTTCAACTTACATTTCTGTGACTTTAAGGTGAGAGATTCGTCACTTTGGGAAACGAATGGAAAAAATCGCGCCGCCCTGCGGGTGATTTTTGGCGGTAATCGTCCCCCCCTGCCGTGTTATAATCATCTTGCAGAGAGCCAATCCAATCCCGTATCCTGTTACACCTGCGTTTTTCCCACGATAGAACCTGTCAAACAGGCAGGGTAAATCTTCTTTTTCAAAGCCCCCGCCGCTGTCGTGGATGGCAATCTCGGTATACAGTGGGTTGTCCTCACAAACAATCTCAATCTTCCCGTTATCGCCTGCGGTTTCCATGCAATTTTTGAGGATGTTTTGAATTGCTTCCGAAAGCCAACCAGAATCTCCCTGAATGATTGTCCCTTTTGGCACGTCTATTTGCAAAGCAATATCGTGCAGCTCCATTGGGATCAAAAACGGGTGAAGCGCGGCGCTTATCAAAGTGTTCACATCTATCTGCTCGCCTTGGAAAACCACAATGCCCGCGTCCAGGCGGGATAATTTCAACAGGGAAGTAAGCAGCCAATCCATCTGTACAAACAATTCCTTTGTTTCCCGTATCAATGCTTTCCGTTCATTTTCGTCAGGGTTATTCTCTAACAATGACAGAATAAGGTTCACGGATGTGAGAGGGGTGCGGAGTTGGTGGGCTATGTCAGCAAGAGAATCGGCAAGATGTTCTTTTTCTCTTTTCAGTGCGTTGTTTTGCTCCCGAATACGCAGCGTCATTTTTTTTATCTCGCTTTGCAGAATGGAGAGTTCGCCCTCATCCGATTCACCAATATACAGATAGTCAGCATTATGAAGCACAAGATCAATTTGATCTGAAATCTGCGCAATGCTTTTATATCGGGCTTTTGTAAATGCAAAAAACGCTGTTCCAAAGGCGGCGGCAGAAGCAATGGCAAGGATTCCAGCCGCCGTATTGATTGCAAATCCCAGCGTCACAGCGGCGGCGGCTATTAAGAAGAACAAAATGGCAAACTGCCGAAACTCTCTATTCCGAAGCATACCCATCCCC
The DNA here is from genome assembly GCF_018917285.1 of Tissierella carlieri. Lineage (NCBI taxonomy): Bacteria > Bacillati > Bacillota > Tissierellia > Tissierellales > Tissierellaceae > Tissierella > Tissierella carlieri. The sequence goes on from NZ_JAHLOH010000027.1 coordinate 57,851, forward strand.
CAATCTATATCCTGTCCCGCGAACGGTCAGAATGATTTGCGGGCTTGCGGGGTCGTTCTCTATCTTCTCCCGCAGGCGTTTGATGTACACGGTCAATGTATTATCATTGACAAACTCGCCCGCAGCGTCCCACAATTCGTCAAGCAGCCTGCTCCTTGTGATAATAGTTTTGGGGTTGTTAATAAACACCAGCAACAAGCGGTATTCTAAGGCTGAAAGAAAAACCTCGTTGCCGTTTTTTTTCACAATGCCACTTGCCGTATCAACATGAAGCCCGCGAATTTCAAAATCCGACCCGAAACGCCCGCTTTTTCGCAAGGCAGTTTCAATTCGCGCAATCAATTCACGCGGACGAAAAGGCTTGGTGATATAGTCGTCCGCACCCATGTTAAGCCCGGTAACAACACTCGCCTCATCGCCAGAAGCCGTCAGAAAGATAACGGGAACATCCCCTGTTTCTTTGATTGCCGTGCAAACCGTAAAGCCATTTCCATCAGGCAAAGAAATATCGATCAACGCCAAGTCAAATTTATTCCCGGTAAGTGCGACAAGGGCTTCACTCCGCGTAGGAGCGTGGGTGACTGTAAATCCCTCCGAGCGGAGCAAAAGTATAAGGTTTTTAGCGATTGCCTTATCGTCCTCAATCAAAAATATCCGTTTCATTTATTTTCACCATCCTTTACTTTACTGCTCCTATATCGTCTGTCAACCGGTTTTTCAGCGTCAGCAGGAACAAGCCATGTATTTCCCATTTTTTTAGCTCCCTTAATCCGCCCAGCGGAGCAATGGTACACTACCATTCTGTTTGTGATACCCCAATTTTTCGCTGTTTCTTTTGTCGTTATATAATCCATGCATAACACCTCCATAATTTTATTATATTTCTTTTGACGGAAATATACAAGCTGAGGTATAAAACAAAAAATACAGGAGTGTGGAAAGTAGTTCACACTCCTGCACAGGCTAAAGATGTTAAATGGTATTAAAGATCAGTATTCTGGCAATCAGCTTGCTATCCAGTCTGCGCCGCAATCCCTCGTCAACACATAAATAGGGCTGGCTTTCGTCGTACAGTCGCCTTGCGTACAAGGCGATTATGTAGCCCTCGAAATGTTTCATTACAGCATTTATGGCATCCACCTTGCTGTAGGTCACCGCTGGTATGGCGGGGCACTGAAGCAAGCCAGTGGTCACGGCTTTTTGTTTACTCATTGGCAAAAATCAATAGGCTTCAAAGAAAAGTTACATATCCCCAATAATAATATGCTCTATTTTAGTCAATGATATGATGCGTATACCCATATTCAAAGCAGAAAGATGAACGATAAAATGTAGATTGTACATAGCCATGTAAACAAATAGAATAATAATATCTTGTGTTTTTTCATACAAATCCACTTCCCCCTAATTGTTCAATTAACAATTACTTGTTTCCATATTTCCAGAAATAGCATCATATATTTATGGAAATACACAATCTACATTAGCATAAAAAAAGCTGCAAGTCTTTATAAATAAGGACTTGCAGCTTTGGTTTTGGTGCACTCGAGAGGAATCGAACCCCCGGCCTACGCCTTAGGAGGGCGCCGCTCTATCCTACTGAGCTACGAGTGCATAGTTTACCAATATATTTTACAGCATTTTTGAAAGGATGTCAACAATCAGTAAAATACTCATATATTAATAAAGGCAGTTCTTATACTTCTTTAGAACTGCCTCTTATTATCTTTTAAGCCTTTTGTCTTGCCCTAGAAAAATATAGTCCCATCAATAAGAATGCTATGGCAAATAACAACTGCATAAATATTTCATATTTTACATCTAGAAAAGAGCTGATATCTGTTTCATTTATTTTTACAAAATAATATGTGGGAAAGAACTTAGCTATTGTCAATACCTTCTCTCCTAAAAATTGCTGTGGTACCATTACACCTGAAACAAATGAGACTCCAAGGGATAATACCGTACTTACACCTGATATAACAAATTTATTATTTGTTATATTGTTAATTAAAAATACAAGACATAATGCAGAGAATGAAAATACTATTGTATTAATTACGTATTTTAGAAAATTTACTTCTCCAATATATTTTCCTTTCAAAATAATACTTCCCAATATAAATATTAATGTTAGAAAACTTGCTATTGTTAACTGTCCTAAATATATTTGGCTATTAAATTTCAAAAACCTTACTGAAGATATCTTTCTTCTATTCTCAACTTCCTTATTTATAAAGTCAGTCATAACAAAGCCTATTACAGAGATATATAAAGCCATTACTATATAGGAGACAAAATTAAAATAAAATTTAAACCATGTATTCATCTTCTGATTTATATTATTATCAGATTTAATTATATTTACCTCTATACCTTCATCCAAGGCAGTACTTACATTAGATAAATCAAATTTCCCATCTTCATAGGTTGCATTAGCAAAGGAAATAAATTTATTAATCTGATTTTGAATTTGATAAGCTCCTATATTCCTATCGTCTCTAAATACCTCAATAGTCTTTTCCTTATTGATTACCTTTTTCTCAAAGTCCTCTGGAATAACAATTACTGCATCTATTATTTGTAAGAAAATCTGTTCTTTAATATACTTTTCATCTGACTTGGTATCGATTATATCATTCTTTTTTCCTAAATAATCTATTAGACTCTTTGATAATTCACTATTACTATTATCAACTATTCCAATATCAAGCTTTGTTTCCATAAAACTGGTTTCTCTTTGTGTATTCCCTCCACCATTTAATATTGATAGAATGAAGAAAATGATTGTGTATGAAAGGATAACTCCTTTATTTTTTAATGCTATCTTAACGAAATATTTATATACTGTCATAGGTCTTCCTCCTTAAAAATACATAGGATATACTAATAAGAACTATACAATAAATTGATAAGATCAAAGCTCCTTCAATTACAGTTTGAGTGTTTCCTAACAGATTTATCCTATAAAGATTATTAGTTATTATGGCGATTGGATTTATCTTTCCTAATACTGGAACACTCTTATCAAGCCAAATCTTTATATTTGGTGATATCATTCCTGATAAAGCTGATAAAAACAAAGTAATCATAATACCTAAAATAGTCTTTGTATTTTCATTTTGTTTATTAGAAGCTCCAATAAATATTCCAAGGGCTACTCCAAATAAATTTCCTGCTATTATAAAAATAGTGCTATACTTCATCTCTGTAAACAAATTAATCTTTAAGATATATTTTATAAAAATCAGCAATATCACATTTGAAAGTAAATTTAAAATTAGTGAAACTATGATACCTGCTAACAGAAATTCATTCTTTCGTAGGGGTGTTATATTTATCCTCTTGCCTACATTAGTCAAATTTGCTTGAATTAAACTTACTGTTACAATTCCAGGAAAAATTCCATAGGCAGAAACCATTGCAATTAGTGAGTAAAATATTATAATTACAATATCTGCTTTTTGATTTATTTCTGAAATATATTCTACTGTAAAATCAAATTTTTCAATAGGAACATTTAAACTTCCCATTTGTTTAATTTGGTCAAGTATCTCTTTAATTATAGTCTGATTTACTCCTGATTTTTTGACTAATAGATTTAAATCGTCGTCAATAAATCCTTGAATTTCTTCATTCTCTAACTTGTCATTTATTTCATCCTCTGAGAGTTTATGAACATTTACTATTTCGATTTCTTCCAATACAAATGCAATTGGGTTTTGAGAGCTTATTCCTATATCTATATTCTCTAGTTCTATATTTATCAGTCCATTGAAAGCTGTGTAGAAAAATATTGCCATTATCAATGGATATATTAAAGTCCAGAAAAGAAAAGATTTGTCTCTATATAAGTTTTTCCCTTGATATATACAGTTACGAAATACACTTTTCATATCAATCTCTAAGCTCCTTCCCTGTTAATTCTAAGAATACATCATTTAATGTAGGTAATTGACTATATAGTTTTGTATAGGTGAGATTGTTTTCTTTTATAAATTCCAATAGATTTGATAAGTTGTTGAGTCCATTTTCAAACTTTATGATATAATCATCTTCCCTTTTTTCTATATCAATTACATGAGGTATTTTCCTAAGCTTTTGAACCGTTTCATCTTTAATCACTGAAAATCCAACTACTATTTTTTCAGTTGTTGTTATCATAGCTTTCAATTCTTCATTAGTTCCTGAAACCAAATTTTTGCCATTATCCATGATTATAATCCTCTTACAAATCATTTCTGCTTCCTCTAGATAATGAGTAGTATATATAATAGTGCTGCCTTCTTGATTTAACCTTTTTATTCCATCTAATATGAAGTTTCTACTTTGAGCATCTACTGCAACCGTAGGTTCATCCAAAAAAATCAATTTAGGTTTATGAGCTATCCCACAAGCAATATTTAGTCTTCTTTTAAGTCCTCCACTTAATTTATTAGGATAGAATTTTACATAATCCTTTAGCCCTACAAATTCTATAGCTTCTTCTACATATTGTTTTCTCGTGACTTTATCTTCTACATAAAGTCCGCAGAAATAATCTATATTTTCTCTTACGGTTAAATTCTCAAAAACTGAAACCTCTTGAGGCACTACTCCTATTTGTTTTTTAATATCATAGGAGTTTGGGGTCATTTTCTTTCCAAATATCTCTATTTCACCTTTATCAAAATTCAATAATGAAAGAATACAGTTTATTGCCGTAGTCTTACCACAGCCATTGGGCCCTAAAAGTCCCAATATCTCTCCCTCTTCAACCTCCATATTGAAATGCTCAAGGGCAATTAATTCCTTATATCTTTTTACTAAATTATTAACTTTTACTATCACTTAAATCACTCCCCCTATTTCATCTTAATTTAATTATACGAATTTGGAGTTTTTCATTGTAGTGTATAGAATCACAATATAATATGACAAATGTCATATTATATTAAAAATAATATAGAAAAATATATTTATTTTTATAACTATAAGTAACTACACAAAAAATTAAACAGCCCTAGTTTGATAGAATATCAAGCTTTGGCTGTTTAGAGTTGTCTTTACTCTTTAGGTTAAAGTTTAAATTTAGCACTCTTATCATCTTTTATTTTATAAAAGTATTGTGATATTTCATATAAATCAAGATAAGTTATTAAACTTATATCTTTATCTAATAATTTTCTTATATTTTCATCTTTCACCAATTCCAAGGATTCAGGTCTGTTTTGCACTAATTCCTCAAACATATTTTCAAGATCTTTACTTATTATATGATTTAAAGGAATGTGTAAATTCGGCAGATATCTAAAAAAATCAATTGTATCTTTAAAAGAAATTTTGATATCTAATTCTAATGCTTTTACCCTTCTCTGTACATAATTATTATAAATAATTTTAACTTTGGAATCATCAAATTTGGACAATGAGATTTCACTATTAAGGGCCTTTTTTACATCATTTTCTAAGTTTAAATATATTGAAGACATATCTCCTTTATCTATGTCATGATATATGCAATCATAATCTAGGTAATCAATTACCGAAGCTTCTGTGCTTATCAATGAAACTGGTATCTTATAATAGGATAAAAGATTAGTTACCATTTCAATTTCTCCCACTTCTTTTTCTCCTAAAGATAATATTTCAATTTCATCCCTAAAGGTATGAGGGAATCTACAATGGTCACTTTTCTTGCCATGAACACCTACTAGAAAAGCTGTTTTATAATCAATGCTAAAATCAATATTTCTAATTTTCTTAATTATATTGATTTCAGGACTTAATTTCTCTACTAAGTTACCTGGCAATATACCATCATTATGGTCATAGCATAGATATATATTAATATTATCTGGTATGGAATTTATAATTACAGATATTTCTTTATATAATAAAACCTCATTCCTTTTATTATCCCATAAATCTTCAACTCCAATAATTCCTTCTAAATCAATTATAACCAATATATTATCCATTTTGCACCTCTATGCTTTCATGTTTAAATTTATAATATCTATCAAAAAAATCAGATTTATAGTTGCCATGCTCAATCATTATCACTGTTTTATCTGAAAAATATTTATTTAATATATAATCGAATTTATTTTTAAAATCAGCATCTAAATTGGCCAAAGGCTCGTCCAATATATAAATAGATGAATTCTTAGATAAACATCTTATTATTTCTATTTTCTTCTTCTGACCACCAGATAAATTGTAATTTTCATCTATAAAAGTATCTATACCTTCTTCTAAGCTTTCTATATACTCCAATAGATCAAAATCCTCCAGAATTTCATTTAAAGTATATTTACCATTATCAGCTTCATATAAAATGTTATTTCTTATAGACAAAGGATAGACAATTGGGTTTTGATTAGATATACTTATACACTCCATAATATCTGAAGCCTTGTACTCTTTATGGCTATTATCATTAATCAGATATTCTCCACAGCTTAAAGGGTATTGTAATGAGATAAGTTTTATCATGCTGGATTTTCCACTTCCATTTTCACCTCCAATTAATATATGTTCCCCCTTATTTAAATACATATTAACATCCTTTAAGATATAAGAATCCTTTATCTTAAATTCTCCGTCTTTTATCTCTATTTTATTAATATATTCAAGGGGTTGTTTCTTTTCTTCTTCATCTTTGAATAAATTTTTTGTTTCCATTACCTCAAAGACTCTATCCAAACTCACATGATATCTTTGAACAGTTGGTATCAGATTAGTTATCCCTATAAGGCTTATTAATACTTTTTGAATATAAAAAGATAGAAATATGAAGATTTCTGGGGTTATTCTTTTCTTAAATACAAGTATTCCAGCTAATATATAAAATAAAAATATATTGATTTTCATGATAGAGTCCATTATATATTGTAAGTTTATCTTACTTTCATTTAGCTTATCAACATTAGAAATCTTATCCTCTATATAATTATCAAAATCGTTTACAATAAAGTTTTTAATCTTTTCATTTGAAGTGATTTCATAAATACTATTAGAAACTTTTTTGACAATACCCAATATTACATCTGAGTAATAAAAATTTATTTTATTATATTTCTTTATCTTCTTAGAATAATGGATATTGATAAATATTATAGGTATTACTAAAACAATAGTATATATAAACCAAGTATTTTGTTTAATTAATATAAATAGCATGGATAGCAAAACTATAATTTCCGATAAATAACCAAATAAATAGTCTAAATAAGATAAAGGAGAACTATAGTCACTTGTGAATACATTATTTAGTTTAGCCGAATTATATGTACTGCTATATTGGAAATATCCAAAATAGCTGTAAAATATTCTCTCTTTAACCTTATTATTTATTCTAATCATCAATTTAGAATATACTTTATCTAATGAATAATTTATAATGCCAAATACCAGATAGTACACGGCAAACAGAATAATATATCTTTTAAATAAAGATATATTATTCTGCATAATTGATGCAACAATTACACTTACTAGATAAGGCTCTATTAAGGCACTGACCTTTATCAAAATACCTGCCAATTTAATCAATAAATATTTAATTCTATATCTATCCAATAAAGTCATGCTTTTTTTTATATATAGCAAATTTATCTTCCCCTATATCATGCTTTAATTTTTTCAGTATTTCTTATTTCCTCAGCTATCAATTGATTTAAAACTCTCTCCAAAGCTACTTTATAATCTTCTTCTTTCCATCTGCTGCAATATCCCATATCTAGACTATCGTATCTTTTAATATTTTCAGCAATACAACCACCTCTGCAGAAATATTTATAATCACATTCCTTACATCTTGACATATTACGGACATCACGATTATAGATATTTTCTATATTATCCTTATTTATGCGAATCTCTGGCTTGTAAGTTCCTACCTCTAGTTTAGGATTATCTGAACTTAAGCAAGTAACAGCCTTTCCATTTGGTATAAATGTATAAGAAGGTCTAAATGTAAGGTCACAATGCTTATATGGTATTCGAGTCTCCCTTGACTGTATCATACCTATCATAGTGATTTCAGTATAATTCATAAAGCTTTGACTTAGATATTTTGCTCTATTATCCATTTCAATTAGAGTGTTAAAGGATTCCTTCACCATATTAATATAAGTCTTATCCTCACCTATAGATTTTGTTTTCATCATATCTAGATCAAGCTTCACTGAAAATTTATTTTCCAACCATCCATACTTTTCCAGGATATCGAAAAATAGAGGATAATCTTCAATCTCTTCAGGATGATATACAGAGTTGATAATTACTTCAATATCATTGTCCAATAAAAACTCCAATGCCTCCCATATATTATCGTAGAACTTATCATTAAAAGTATTCCTATGTTTTAAATGTAGTTTTTTATTGCCATCAATTGAAAGTATCACAGTTTGAATCCTTTCTCTATTTGCTTTTATCAATGACTTATATTTTGATATATTTGAACCATTTGTAGTAAAAGTTATTTGTGCTGTTGGAAAATTTTTAAAAACGCTTTCTATAAATTTAAAATTATCATCTAGAAAAGGTTCTCCTCCCATAATGGTGATTGTTTTTATAATTGAATCAGTGTTGAATAAATTATCATAGGCTCCATAGAACTCTTTTATTTTATCAAGATCATCTGTCTTCATCTTAGATTTAATATTTTTATAATCCTTTTGATAACAATAAGTACAATTGTAATTACAATCAAATCCAGTTATAAAAACTAAATCAAGAAATTGATTCTTATCTTTTACAGATATTTTAGTTTCATCAATTGCTATATCAGACTTATTTTTCAAATAGTCTCTATAATCATCTAAAAGTTTATTATAGTCTTCTTTATCTACAACTACATAATCTAATGTTACTAAATCAAAAATTATATATTTACCATAATTATAATGAACTGTTTTCTCATTATCTGTTCTAATGTTAAATTTTTCAATCATAAGGTCACTTCCTCTATGGTTTCATATCCTAAAGCTTTGGAATATTGCAATAATTTCCTTGAAAAAAAACTACATTCCCCTATAAATCCTTCGTTGTTAATATTTTTTGAGTTTCCACATCCCCCGCCACATAATAATGCAAATTTACAACCTTTACACTGTTCAATAGTTGTTATATTTCTATTTATCAAGCTTTTTTCAAAATATTTAAATTCAGGATAATACGTTCCAACTCTAGAATCTTTATTTCCAACAGAAACCAAGCAAGAGTAGATATCCCCTCTATTGTCTATTAATCTAGCACTTGTTTCTGCAGAACAGCTATAAAATTTTAAACCTATGGGTTTCCCATCGATTATAGATTTTTGAAAATTAACTGACGAGTTATTAATAGTATTGTCACTATATTCATCTACGGAGTACAGTATAGGTTCTAAAAAATTTTTACTCTCATCATCTAATTGAAATATAGGCTGCAATTCAAATATTAATAATTTATTATTTGGATATTTTTCCTTTAAATTATCCCTAAGCTCTAAACACTCTTGATAATTAGCTCTGCTTATATTCATCCTTATTTTTATTCTTATATTATTTTTAATAGCTAAATCAATATTGGATATTAGTTTATCAAATGTTCCCATTCTATTATCTTTTAGGAAACGAGATTTATCATGGGTTTCTTTGCCTCCATCTAATGTTACCTGCAGCCATTTTACCTTAATCTTTTTCAAAATATCAATATACTTATCTATACCGTAGCCATTTGTTATTATTCGATATTCTTTATCAGGATATTTTTCTATTATATATTTTATAATATCCATATTTTGTTCCAATAGAGGTTCTCCACCATATAAAAGTATGCTTTCTATATTTGGAAACAATTCTTCAGTTCTATCAATCATATCTTCTGTAAGCAAATCCTTATCGTGACTGCTAACATTAGATTCAAAGCAATAGCTACATCCAAAGTTACAATCATAGGTCAGAACTATACCTAAATCTTTAATATTATTTTTTCGCTTTTCATAATTTTTTCTAAGGATTGCCAATTGAGATTCCTTATATCTATTCTCCTCTTCTGAATTTTCCATTATATATTTTCGTTGAATCAGTGCATCATATAATTCTGTTTCATATTTATTGTCAAATTGAATATTCTCTGATTTTCTCCAAAGCTTGATTAGGTTTAAATCTTCTTCAGATACTATATCTGATAATCCATTTAACAAATTGATTAAGATATATTCATCCTCTTTATTTGTCTTCATAATTGTAGAATGTTCTATAAAATACATAGCCTGTCCTCCTATAAAATAAAAGTTTATTTTTTATCATAGTATAGATTCAATACCTTTAATGTTTTCTTTTAAGTAATTCATCCAATCTACTTTTAGTTCTTCAAAGGTTTTTCCAAATACTTCTTTATAGGTTAATCCATTAAAATCTGCAATATTTAGGTAAAGCATCTTTTCCAATCCATATTCTTCAACTAAATAACTAAAAAAGCTAAAGTTTTTATGGTAATCCATGGTGTCTCCTTCAGTCATTAGATCTAATGGAGCTTTTTCTTCCTTCAATTTAGAACCCAGAATTTGATTAATTTTAACTCTAGCTAAAATTACCAAATGACTTTCTATTATTCTTTTATTTTGATCTTTTGCCGTTTCTTCTATATTATCAATATCGATATTGTTTCTAATATAAATATTTAATAAGTTCACATATAAGTTCTGTAATTCTTTCAATTCATTATCCGTTAAATTTTTTTTCTCTAAGCCTTCTGCAGAATTAGAAATAATATAAAAGCTATATTCCATATCTTTAATATAAGCTTCGGAATAAACAACTTCTAAATAGTTTGCAATTCCTTCATCTATCCATGTTGGTTTTATAATACTTATCTCATTTTGTGTAAAAGGCTTATGGAACAATAAATGACAGTATTCATGTGCGTGAGCATTCACATCTCTTAAATGTATTTTTTCAGACCCTGTCATAATGTAACCTCCATCAGTAAAGCCATCAACATTTGTATCAAAGATATATTCTACCTTTAGTACATTGTTTAATACTTCTTTATATTCTGAATAAAATTTAGGGGCATCTTTCTCTATTCCTTTCTTTATAGCTAATATATCTCTATCAAATCTCAGTATAAGCTGTTCTATTTTTCTTGCTGTACCATACTGTTCATTTATTTCTGCAGTACTAATATCTATTTTAAATCCATTTATTTCTTCTTTAGTATTTATAATAAACTTATTTGCCATATTATTTATAACTTCCATCCTATTCATTAGACTTTCTATTTCTCTTTGATAAGATAAATCTATATCATTTTCCTCTGCCCAATTCTCTATGTCAGATATTTCTACATTATTTTTTAGAAGTTCTGTTTTCTTATCGTTTTTTAGTAAGTATTCCACTAAACCTATTGATGCAGCTTTTACATTTTCTATTTCTCCCTTGGATGAAAATGGCTCAAAAAATCTTGCTCCAAATAATGAAAATTCATTATTTGAATAATATGTAGTAAAGTCTACTTCCTTTTCCTCTATATCATATATCCTTGCATAAAGCCCTTCTGATATCCAGTTATCATATATTCCATAGGACTTTTTTATAAGTTCTTTTTTAAATTCTTCTGTTTCTATAAACTTGGCATCGCATCTTATTATTTTATCTGCCTTTGGAACTAGATATTGTTTTGATATTTGTACTTCAAGATTTTCTATTGGCGAAAATTCATCTATTTTATGTAATTCATTTAGTATTGATGTATAGATACTTTCCTTTCCATCTATATTGTCAGCTATCTTTATCTTTATATTATCGTTTTCATAGATTGTAGAACCTTCACCACTAGCTTCTACTAATTTGACTTTTTCATTCTTTTTATTCTTTTCACTGCATCCTATAAGAAATATTGTGATGATAAGCAAGAATATCATTCTTCTGATTTTCATTTTACATGTTCTCCTTTAGCCATTTTTTATTCAAATAATATAAAGATAAGATACTTGGATAAATTCTAATATAGAATAGATGGAAATTAGTTCCATCTATTCTATATTTAAAAAACTATTCACACCATGTTGCATTTGGATGTTTTGATTTTCTTATAATACAAGCAGAATTAAGACCACCACAACTTTGCTCTAAGCGTGGGTCATCTCCAAATTGAATGTCGCCATTTTTCTCTTCTTCTAAATCAATATCTTCATTCCAGATAATATCGTTCAATGATTTCATATTTTCTCCTCCCTTCTATAAGTATTTGCTGCTAATTACAAAATCATGTAATTGGCATAAGTACTACTCTTTTAATTGAAATGGCTGGGCTTCTCTCATTTTAGACATAATTCATTAATCATATATATAATTCAAAATTAGTCTAGAAATGAGAAACCTACTCTATTCCCCTTTCCCCATAGAGAGCTATAGAAATATTAGCATAATATTATACCAAATACTTCCATTAGCCAATTCATAAGTTCATTGTACTATCACTCAAACATTCCGTCAACCCATTGATATGACTTATTTCCCGACATTATTCAACATAATTCGGTATGTATTGTCGAATAAATATAAGTCAGTCAGAATTATCTCTTTTAACTCCAACTGACTTTTTCAATATCTCAAAACTATTTAATTATACACTCAACATCTATCCAAAAAACTTATACGATATCATAGTATCGATTCAATACCTTTAATGTTTTCTTTTAAGTACTTCATCCAATCTACTTCTAGTTCCTCAAAGGTTTTTCCAAATACTTCTTTATAGGTTAATCCATTAAAATCTGCAACATTTAGATAAAGCATCTTTTCCAATCCATATTCTTCAACTAAGTAATTAAAGAAACTAAAGTTCTTGTGATAATCCATGGAATCACCTTCTGTCATCAAATCCATAGGTGCATCTCCTTCATTTACCTTAATTCCCATAATTTTTCTATATTTAACATTCGATAAAAATTTCAAATGATTTTCTAGTATTCTTTTATTTTTGTCCTTTGCAACTTCTTCTATATCGGTAACATCAATATCATTTTCGATAAGAAGCTCTAACTGTTTATCTATCATTTTTGCTTCATCTCCAACAAGCCTTTCTGATTCTGCTTCATATGTTCTAAAATTAATCAAATAATTAAAAATATCTTCCATAACTATAATTGTAGCCTCAGAATACACTACATCTAAATAATTTGCTATTCCTTCATCTATCCAGTTAGGCTTTGCAATAACTATACCCTTTTCCATAAAAGGCTTGTGGAACAATAAATGACAGTATTCATGTGAATGAGCATTTATATCTCTTAAATGTATTTTTTCAGACCCTGTCATAATATAGCCTCCATCAGCAAAACCATCAACATTTGTATCAAAAATATATTCTACCTTCGGTACATTGTTTAATACTTCTTTATACTCTGAATAAAATTTAGGAGCATCCTTCTCTATTCCTTTCTTTATAGCTAATATATCTCTATCAAATCTCAATATAATCTGTTCTATTTTTTCTGCTGTATTATACTGTTCATTTATTTCTATAGTACTAATATCTATTTTAAATCCATTTATTTCTTCTTTAGTATTTATAATAAACTTATTTGCCATATTATTTATAGCTTCCATCCTATTCATCAGACTATCTATTTCTCTTTGATAGCCTAAGTCTATGCCTTTTTCTTTTGCCCAATCCTCAATATCAGATAATTCTATCTTACTTTTTAGTAGCTCCACCTTTTTATTATTTTTTAATATGTATTTCACCAAATCTATTGATGCAGCTTTTACACTTTCTATTTCTTCCTTAGAAGAAAATGGCTCAAAAAATCTTGCTCCAAATAATGAAAAATCATTATTTGAATAATATGTAACAAAATCTACTTCCTTTTTCTCTATATTATATATCTTTGCATATAGTCCTTCTGATATCCAGTTATCATATATACCATAGGATTTTTTTATAAGCTCCTTTTTAAATTCTTCTGTTTCTATAAACTTGGTATCACATCTTATTATTTTATCTACTTTTGGAACCATATATTTTTTAGATATCTCTATCTCAAGATTTTCTATAGGAGAAAATTCATCTATTTTCTGTAATTCGTTTAGTATAGATGCATATATACTCTCCTTTCCATCTATATTATCAGCTATTTTTATCTTTATATTATCGTTTTGATATATTGTAGAACCTCCACTGCTAACTTCGGCTAATTGGATTGGTTCTTCTCTTGTCTTTTCTTTGTTTTTTTCACTACATCCTGCTAGAAATATGATAAAAATAAGTAATAGTAATGGTTTTTTATTTTTCATTTATATTAACTCCTTTAACAATTTGATATTGCTTACTATCTCATTTTTATAAAATGATTACATTCAGTCATGTTTTTCTATACCATAAGTGTAAAAAACTAATCAGATATAATATACAATAGATGGAAATTACTCTCCATCTATTATATATTTCTAGAATTATGCAGAACATTGTACTTTCGGATAGTGATATGATAACCTTATTTCACATATGGGACTAAGACCACAACTCGGCTCTAAACATATCTCTTTCATCCCCTGAATTTCTATATTATTTTCGTCTTCTAAATCAATATCTTCATTCCAGATGATATCGTTTAATGATTTCATACTTTAAGCCTCCTCTCTATATGTATTTGTCGCTAATTACAAAATTCTGTAATTAACATAAGTACTACTCTTTAATTGAAGTGGCTAATGTTCTCTTATTTTAGACATAATTAACTAATCATATATATAATTCAAAATTAGTTTAGAAATGAGAGACTGCTCTATTCCCCTTTCCCCATAGAAAGCTATAGAAATATTAGCATAATATTATACCAAATACTTCCATTAGCCAATTCATAAGTTCATTGTACTATCACTCAAGCATTCCGTCAACCCGTTGATACGACTTATTTCCCGACATTGTTCAACATAATTCAGTATGTATTGTCGAATAAATATAAGTCAGTCAGAATTATCTCTTTTAACTCCAACTGACTTTTTCAATATCTCAAAATTATTTAATTATACACTCAACATCTATCCAAAAAACTTACACGATATCATAGTATTGATTCAATACCTTTGATATTTTCTTTTAAGTAATTCATCCAATCTACTTTTAGTTCTTCAAAGGTTTTTCCAAATACTTCTTTGTAGGTTAAGCCGTCAAAGTTTGCGACATTTAGGTAAAGCATCTTTCCCAATCCATATTCCTCAACTAAATAATTAAAAAAGCTAAAGTTCTTGTGATAATCCATGGAATCACCTTCATTCATCAAATCCATAGGGGCATTTCCTTCATTTGAGTTAGTACCTAGAATCTTACGAAATTTAACTCTATACAAAACGTTTAAATTGTTTTTCATGATTCTCTTATTTTTGCTCTTTGCAATTTCTTCCACATTATTGATATCAATATCATTTTTAATATAAATATTTAATAAACCGTCACATAAACTCTTTAATTCTTTTAACTCATTTTCTGCAAAGTCTTGTGTCGATAGAAGCCCTGTATAATTTGGTATGTTATTAAATTCATCTTCAATCATTTTAATAGAAGCTTCTGAATATATTATATCTAAATAATTTGCAATCCCTTCATTTAGCCATTTAGGTCTTGCAATAGTTATACCTTTCTCCATAAAAGGATTATAGAAAAACAAATGACAATATTCATGCGCATGAGAATTTATATCTCTTAAGTTTATTTTGTCAGTTCCTTTGGAAAAAAATCCTCCATCAATAGGATCATAGGAGTTAGTAGTATCAAAAATATATTCTATTTTAGGTACATTATTTAGTACCTCTTTATATTCGGCATAGAATCTAGGTGCATCCTTTTCTATTCCCTTTTTTATATCCAATATATTTCTATCGAAACTCAATATAATCTGCTCTATTTTTTCTGCTGTATCAGTCTGTTCAGTTATATTAGCATCGAGAATATCTATTTTAAATCCATTTATTTCTTCTCTCGTATTTATAATGAATTTATCTGCTATATCGTATACTTCCATTCTATTCATTAAACTTTCAATTTCTCTTTGATAAGATAAATCTATACTCTTTTCTTCTGCCCATTCTTCTATATCTGATATTTCTATATTGTTTTTAAGAAGTTCTTCCTTTTTATTGTTTTTTAATATGTATTCCACTAAATCTATAGATGCAGATTTTACGCTTTCTATCTCTTCCTTTGATACAAATGGCTTAAAAAACCTTGCTCCAAATAATGAGAAATCATTATTTGAATAATATGTAGTAAAATCTATACTTTCATTTTGTTGTCCAAATATTTTGCTATAAAGTCCCTCTGATATCCAGTTATCGTATATTCCATAGGACTTTTTTATAAGTTCTTTTTTAAACTCTTCCGTTTCTATAAACTTGGCATCACATTTTATCATCTTCTCTATATTTGGAACTATATATTGTTTTGATATTTCTATTTCAAGGTTTCCTATCTTGGAGAACTTATCTATTATCTGTAGTTCATTTAATATCTTTTTATAGATATCTTTTAGATTTTCTACTTTATTAGAGATTTTTATTTTAATATTATCGTTTTGATAAATTATAAGGCCATCTTCACTAACTTCTGTCAATTCTATTGATGTTTGTACTATGTCTTTTTCATTTATTTTAGTACAGCCTATTAGAAATATTGATATCAGGATAATTAATATTATCTTTTTAATATTCATTTATATTCAACTCCTTATATGTATTAAAATAATGATAAAGCAATATAGGATAGACAGGTTAATCTGTCTATCCTATATCTACTAATTTATCTGCCACATGTATTAATTATAATATCATCAAATCTATGCGAAACTTATCGAATTTTGTCGACTGATTTATTAAGTTTTTGCACTATATTGTCTATTGTTACATACACTCTATCACCTATAGTATAGTTTCTATTCCTTTTATGTTTTCTTTTAAGTAATTCATCCAATCTACTTTTAACTCCTCAAAGGTCTTTCCAAAATATTCTTTGAAAGTTAAATTCTCATAATCTGATACCTTTAAGAAAAGCATTTTTTCTAATCCATATTCAATCATTAGATATTGCCCAAAACCATAATGTAAATAAGGATCCATGCTATTACTCTCCATCATTAAATCATTTGGTGCTTCCCCTTTATTAAACTCTTCTCCATAAATTGTTTCAATAATTCTATCTTTATAGCTACTTCTTAAAAGGTTTAATTTTTGCCTTTTATTCTTGTCCCTAGATACTTCTTCTATATTATCTAATCTAATATCATTTTTTTCATATATTTCTAATATTTTCTCACAGATGCTATTTACCTTTATTAATATATCATCAGTAACATTTTCCAAGTCATCATAACCGTACATAGGATTTTTGGCTACATAAAACTCTCTTTGTATCCATACTTCGTATCTGTCTGGTTCTATCACCTGTGCGTAACTAGCCATTCCTTCATCCCACCATGATGGTTCTTTAATGTACGGTTCTACATTAGCAAATCCTACATAAAACATGAAATGACTATATTCATGGGGATGAACATTTACACTAATTAAATGTATTTCATGAGTGTCTAAACTAAAGTAACCACCAAAATAATTTGTTTCTTGTACTTCAAATATATAATTCACCTTTGGCAAATTATTTAATATTTCCTTATACTCTGCATAAAACCTTGGCGCCTCCTTTTTTATTTCTCTTTTTATAGACAGTATATCCTTATCAAAGTTTAATATTATCTGTTCTATTTTCTTTGATGTATCATATTGATCTGTTCCCCTCATTTTGGATTTTATTCCTTCTAAACTCATGTCTATTTTAAATCCATTTATCTCTTCCCTAGTATTTAATATAAATTTACCTGTTATTGCATATGCTTCCACCCTATTCATCAGACTTTCTATTTCTCTTTGATAAGCTAAGTCTATATTCTTATCCTTTCCCCACTTCTCTATATCCTCTATATATATTTCGTTTTTAAGTAATTCTTCTTTTTTATTATTTTCTAACAGGTATTCTACTAAATCTATGGATGCTGATTTTATGCTTTCTATTTCCTCCCCCGATGAAAACGGCTCAAAGAACCTTGACCCAAATAAGGAGAATTCATTATTCGCATAATATGAAGCGAAGTCTACTTCTGGTTTCTCTATATCATATATCTTTGCATATAGTCCTTCTGATATCCAGTTATCATATATACCATAGGATTTTTTAATTAGTTCCTTCTTGAATTCTTCTGTCTCTATATACTTTCCATCACATTTTATTATCTTGTCTAACCTTGGAATTATATTTCTCTTTGATATTTGTATTTCGAGACTTCCTACCTTGGCAAACTTATCTATTCTCTGTAATTCATTTAATATTGATTTGTATATATCTTCTGGATTTTCCATATTGCTAGAGATTTCTATCTTTATATTGTCGTTTTGATAAATTGTAGAGCCACCTTCACCACTAACCTCTATTAATTTGATTGGCTCTTTTTTTTCACTGCACCCTATAAGAAATATTGTGATGATAAGTAGAAATAAAATTTTTTTATTTTTCATTCATGTGTCCTCCTTTGGATATATTTTTTCAAATAATATAAAGATGAGGGGATTGTATAAATACTACTCTGTAAATTAAAGTGGCTAGTGTTTTCTCATTTTAGACATAATCAATCATATATATAATTCAAAATTAGTTTAGAAGTGATAGGCCTACTCCATTCTTCTTTGCCTATAGAGAGCTATAGAAATATTAGCATGATATTATACCAAATATTTCTACAACCCAATTCATTGAGTTCATTGTACTATCACTCAAACATTGGGTCAACCTGTTGATACGATTTATTTCCCGACATTTTTCAACATATTTCGGTATATATTGTCGAATAAATATAAGTCAGTCAGAATTATCTGTTTTAACTCCAACTGACTTTTGCAATATCTTAAAACTATTCAACTATACACACAACATCTATCAAATCCAAAAAACTTACACAATATCAAAGTATTGGTTCAATACCTTTGATATTTTCTTTTAAGTAATTCATCCAATCTACTCTTAACTCATCAAAGGTTTTTCCAAATACTTCTTTATAGGTTAATCCATTAAAATCTGCAACATTTAGGCAAAGCATCTCTTCCAATCCATATTCTTCAACTAAATAATTAAAGAAACTAAAGTTCTTGTGATAATCCATGGAATCACCTTCTGTCATCAAATCCATAGGTGCATTTCCTTCATTTATGTCAAAGCCCAGTATTTTATTAAATTTTACTTTAGATAAAACTCTTAAATGATTTTCTAATACTTTTTTATTTTTGTATTTTACAACTTCATTTATATTATTGATATCAATATCATTTTCAAGAAAAATTTTTACTTCTTCAGTTCTTAACTTTTTTATCTCTCTTCTCTCATCTTCCGTAAGTTCTTCAGAAGCTAGTTCAGATATTTCAAAATTAACTATATAAGTTATACTATCTTCTGCCAATTCAGCATATGCTTCAGAATACGCTGCATCTAAATAATTTGCAATCCCTTCATCTATCCAACTAGGTTTATTTATGGCTATATCGTTTTCTGTAAATGCACTATGAAATAAAAAGTGGCAGTATTCATGTGCTTGAACTATCATATCTCTTAGATTTATTTTTCCATCCCCTTGTAGAACATATCCTCCATCAGCTATCTGATCGGCATTAGTATAGAAAATATACTCTACTTTAGGAACATTATCTAATACTTCTTTATACTCAGTATAGAATTTTGGTGCATCTTTCTCTATTCCTCTCTTTATTGCTTCTATATCTCTGTCGAACCTTAATATAATCTTCTCTATCTTTTCTGCGGTATCGTATTGTTCAGTTATTTCATCCCCTGCCTCTATTTGTCCAATACTTATGTCTATCTTAAACCCATTTACTTCTTCTCTAGTATTTATTATAAATTTATCTGTTACTCTATAAGCTTCCATTCTATTCATTAGACTTTGAATTTCATTTTGATAAGATAAATCTATATTTTTCTCTTTTGCCCACTCTTCTATATCTGATATATTTATATTGTTTTTGATAATCTCTTCCTTCTTATTATTTTCTAATAAATATTTTACTAAATCTATTGATGCAGCTTTTACATTCTCTACTTCCTCTTTTGTTACAAATGGCTCAAAAAATCTTGCTCCAAATAATGAAAATTTATTATTTTCATAATATGTAGAAAAATCTACTTCCTGTGTCTCTATATCATATATCTTTGCATATAGTCCTTCTGATACCCAATTATCATATATTCCATAGGATCTTTTTATAAGTTCCTTTTTAAATTCCTCTGTTTCTATGAATTTGGCATCACATTTTATAATCTTATCTATATTTGGAACTAAATATTGTTTTGATATTTGTACTTCAAGATTTTCTATAGGAGAAAATTCATCTATTTTCTGTATTTCGTTCAGTATAGATGTATAGATACTTTCCTTTTCATCTATATTATCAGCTATCTTTATCTTTATATTATCGTTTTGATAGATTGTAGAACTTTCAGCATTAGTCTCAATTAATTGGATTTTTTCGTTCTTTTCACTACATCCTATGAGGAATATTGCAATGATAAGTAAAAGTATGATTTTTCTAGCTTTCATTTTATACGTCCTCCTTTGGCTACTTTTTTATTCAAATAATATAAAGATGATAGAATTAGATAAATACTAATATAGAATAGATGCAAATTATTTCTATCTATTCTATATTATATATTTAGTAGATATTTAAATAGCAGTATAGAATATCAACTATTAAAGTATGGATTCAATACCTTTAATAGTTTCTTTTAAGTAATTCATCCAATCTACTTTTAACTCCTCAAAGGTCTTTCCAAATACCTCTTTATAGGTCAGCCCATCAAAACTTGCGACATTTAAATAAAGTATCTTTTCCAATCCATATTCTTCTATTAAATATGGAATAAAACTAAAATTTACAACATAATCCATAGAGTCTCCTTCATTCATTAAATCCAAAGGTGCTATCCCCCTACTTAATTTATCACCAGTAATAGTTTCGCTAATCTTAATTGTAAAAGAATATTCAACATGGCTTGCTAGTATTCTTTTATTTTTACTCTTTAATATTTCTTCAACATTATTTGCACTAATATTGTTTTCAGTATAAATATTAAGCTGTTTCTCACTTAACTTCTCTACCGCTATTAAAATATCACTCGTAGCATTTTCTACCCCATTGCGCTCCATTGGATTTTCAATAACATAAAATGTTCTTTCTATCCATTTACCATACGTCTCTGAATACACTACATATAAATAATTGGCAATTCCTTCATCTAACCCTGATGGCTTATTAACAACTATATCCTTTTTAATAAACGGATTATGAAATAGAAAATGACAATACTCATGTACTTGAGTATTTATGTTTATTAAGTATATTTCGTCAGTCCCTTTCATAACATAACCGCCACCCCTAAAAGGCTCCGAAGGCATTTCAAAAATATATTTTATCTTAGGAACATTATTTAATACTTCTTTATATTCAGCATAGAATCTTGGCGCATCGTTTTCAATCCCCTTCTTTATAGCTAATATATCTCTGTCAAACCTTAATATAATTTGCTCTATCTTCTTTGATGTATCATATTGTTCAGTTTTTTCATGTCCTGTTTTTATATCTGCAATACTAATATCTATCTTAAATCCATTTATTTCTTCTCTGGTATTTATAATGAGTTTATCTGCTATATCATATACTTCCATCCTATTCATTAAACTTTCTATTTCCCTTTGATAAGATAAATCTATATCCTTTTCCTTTGCCCAAGCTTCTATATCAGATAATTCTATATTGTTTTTTATAAGCTCCATCTTTTTATTGTTTTCTAATAGATATTCCACTAAATCTATAGATGCAGATTTCACACTTTCTATCTCTTCCTTTGATGCAAATGGTTCAAAAAACCTTGCTCCAAATAATGAGAATTCATTATCTGAATAATATGTAGCGAAGTCTATTTGACTTTTTTCTGTGTTATATATCTTTGCATATAGTCCTTCTGATATCCAATTATCATATATCCCATAGGATTTTTTTATAAGTTCCTTTTTAAACTCCTCTGTTTCTATAAACTTAGCATCACATTTTATTATCTTATCTATATTTGGAACTATATATTGCTTTGATATTTGTATTTCAATATTTTCTATAGGGGAAAATTCATCTATTTTCTGTAGCTCATTCAGTATAGACGTATATATAGTTTCTTTTTCATTTACATTATCAGCTATTTTTATTTTTATATTATCGTTTTCATAGATTGTAGAGCCTTCACCACTAACCTCTATTAATTTAATTGGCTCTTTTTTTTCACTGCATCCTATAAGTAATATCGTGATGATAAGTAAGAGTATGATTTTTCTATTTTTCATTTTGTATGTCCTCCTTATTTATACTTTTATATTAAAGCAACCTCTAGTGCTAGTAAATTTGAAATTACATAATTCTACTAATTAATTTTTTGAAAAATAATGCCTCTTAAGAATACAATTTGAAAATAATATACAAATATGGGTTCTTTAATATATATTATATTTATGTCATTATTCAATATCTGAATCATATATTGTTGCTAAAATTGGTGATATATTCCATATTTTCAAAGTTTTCACTAAAATCAGCATATCATTCATAGAAAAGCCTGTCAACCTATTGATTCCGCTCAATTTTTGACATATTTTGTCGATTCTATTTAAATAATTATACACAAATCTGACCACCGGCATTTATCTGACCAAAGAAACTATATATTACAAGATAAAATTACAATATATTTGTATAGTTTAATAAATATTAGTATAATTGGATTATACAGATAATAGAAAGCTTATAAAGGAGTTTCTTAATGAGAAGATTTATAGAAAAATCATTCATAGTTCTTTTTTGTTTATATAATACTTATAAAATAAATACAACAAGAGACTTGGTTTTTTATTTTCTTATATCTCTGATTCTTTCCTTGTGCTTAGATTTATTTCACCCTAAAAAAGTAAGGGTTTTTATTTATTTTATCTTTTTAATATTTTATCTTTATGATCCCTTATTTATCTACTACTTGCCTTTGATTTTGTATAATATGTATTTGGATTTCAATATATATGCTTTTTTCGCCATGATATTAATTCTAAGGGATTTCTCTATAGCTAATCTTTTAGTTTTCTCCATATCTATCTACCTTTCAATTATGACAAAAAGGTTCAATGTATTTTTAAATCAAAACAAAATAGTAAGGGATGGATTGAAAGAGGACGCCATTTATTTAAAAAAATATACTGAGCAATTAAAAATTGATAGAGAAAAGAATATTCATATTGCCATACTTACAGAAAGAAATAGAATTGCAAGAGAACTCCATGATTCAATAGGTCATGCTATAAGTAGTAGTATATTACAGGTAGAAGCCTTAAAGATAGTCTCCGATAATACCATGGTAGAAGGTTTAGATTTACTTCAAAACACCTTAAATAATGGAATGAATGATATTAGGAACAGTATCCATAATTTATATAATGAATCTCTTGATTTGGAAAGTAGAATCGAAAACCTTTGCAGGGAAGTTCCTACTATAGACATTCAACTTATATATAAGTTAGAAGATAGTTTACCATATGATTTAAAATTTGATATATTATCTATTATAAGAGAAGCTATTACCAATTGTGCTAAACATTCTAATGCTACAGAGCTTAAAATCAGCCTTCTAAGTCAACCTAAGTTCTATTCTATTATAGTGAGGGATAATGGCAACAAATTTAATAAAACAGATGATCTCTTAACTAAAGGAATAGGTCTTATTTCTATGAATGAAATCGCTAGTAAATATAATGGTTTTTTAAATTATGAATTTGATAATGGATTTAAAATACACCTGACTTTAATGAAGGGATGATGTATATGAGAGTTATAATCGTAGATGATGATTATTTAGTGGTAAATTCTTTAAAAACAATCGTAAATGCCAGTGGAATAGAAGTTTTGGCCGTAGGTCATAATGGTATAGAAGCAGTTGAACTTTATTCCCTTCACAAACCAGATTTAATCCTTATGGATATAAGGATGGAAAAAATGAATGGAATAGAAGCGACTCAAGAAATTTTAGATAGAGATCCCAATGCTAAAATACTGTTGATTACAACATTTCAAGATGATGAATATATATCTGCTGCCCTTTCCTTAGGCTGTAAAGGTTATATATTAAAGCAAAATATTGGGGGCATCATCCCCGCCATAAATGCAGTTTACTCTGGTAATCATGTTTTCGATTCAAAGATAGTATCTAATATACAAAAGCATTCTAAGAAAAATATAGATATAGATTTAACAGATAGGGAATTTGATATTTTACTTTTAGTAGCCGAAGGACTAAATAACAAGGAAATTGCCGATAAGTTATTTCTAAGTGAGGGTACTGTAAGAAATTACATTTCTAATATGTTAGAGAAATTATCCCTAAGGGATAGAACTCAGCTTGCAATTTATTATTATAAATTATAAAGTGGATAATTATAAACGATAGGAGGGTAATTAAATGATAATAAGAATTATATTGAGAAATAGCCTCGATCAAGACTTATCCCATACAGAGAAAGCATCTCTATGGGATCAATAAATAAGCTATCTGCTGAACTCTGTACTTTATTTATATGATGATAAATAAAGGAGCGGATGTCATGAAATATATAAATGCAGCAGAAGTATTACCAAAATATTTGTTAGCCGAAATTCAAAAATATATAAGAGGAGAAATCTTATATATCCCCATCGGGGATGAACATTTAAAATGGGGAGAGAAGAATGGCTCTAAAAGCTATTTTGAAATTAGAAATAAACAAATAAAAAAACAATATAAAAATGGGGATACTTTAGAACAAATATCTCAAGAATTTGGATTAGCATATGAAACAGTACGAAAAATAGTATATAAAACATAAAAGTATTGAGGGCTTGAAAACATTTCAAGCCCCTCTTTTTTGGGTATAGAATAGCTATAGATAAGATTGGAATTTATATCATATATAGTATTGCTTATAATAATAGTCAAAAAGGAGAATTAGTATGGAAATAAAGTTCAGGAATTATACAAATCAAGCAGGCATTACAGAAGACTATCATAAGGTTAGAGCATTTTTTACAAGATTAGGATATGCAGAATTTACATATACAAGATGGGATTGGATGGCAACTCATGGTTATCTAGATAAATCTGCAGTAAATAGAATTGGTCTGTGGGAAGACAATGATAAGATTGTAGGAGTAGCAACTTTTGATTGTCAACTGGGACAATCTTTTTGTTTAACTTTGCCAGAATATACATTCTTAAAGAAGGAATTGTTATTATATGCAATAAATAATCTTTCTAAAGATGAAAAGTTTGGAATTACAATTGGAGACACAGATTTAGAATTTCAAGATATTGCGGCCAATCTTGGCTTTATTGCTACAGTTCAGAAAGAAAATGATGCCATTTTTTATTTAGATAAAACATCCACCGATTATAATTTGCCAGAAGGATTTTATATTACTACAATGAAAGAAACCTATGACATTTATCAATATGGTCGTGTATTATGGAAAGGATTTAATCACGAGCTAAATGGTGAAGGAGATTTTAAATTTTCTAAAGAGGATGAACAAGCTGGAAAAGAAGAGATGATCCGTCCTAATGTGGACTTAAACTTAAAAGTTGCTGTCGTCGCACCAGATGGAAATTTTGTTTCTTATTGTGGAATGTGGTATGACCCAGAGGTAGGCTATGCAGTGGTAGAACCAGTAGCAACGGATCCCGATTATCGCAGAATGGGATTAGGGAAGGCAGCAGTTTTAGAGGGGATAAAGCGCGTGGGTAAACTTGGAGCAAAAACAGCCTTGGTGGGCTCTTCTCAGCAGTTCTATTATAGTATTGGCTTTCGTCCATTCGCTACCTCTACTATATGGGAAAAGAAGCTGAAAGAATAATTTCTATGGACTAAATCATGAACTAGCATCACCATTCAAGTTGAAGAATATTATACCATCTAAAAAAGCTACGTGTAATCTAACCGTAGCTTTTTATTCTTATTAAATTGTCATTTTTACTCTCTTCATTATCCTATTATAATCCAAAATTCTTATTTTTCTCCTATATCTATACTGCTTCTTCCTTATAATATTGAGCTTGGGAGTTCCATAGCTCGTAATATTTTCCATTCTCGTCCTTGACCAACTCATCATGATTTCCTTTTTGAATTATCCTTCCTTCGTGGAATACTGCTATTTCGTCACAGAATCTACAGGATGATAGTCTATGAGATATATAAAAGGCAGTTTTTGTACCTACTATTTCATTAAACTTTGAATATATCTCAAACTCAGCTATAGGATCTAAGGCTGCTGTTGGTTCATCTAGAATAATAATTGGTGCATCACGATATAATGCCCTAGCTAATGCTATCTTTTGAGCCTCTCCACCTGAAATCTCTACACCCTCCTCATCGAAATCTTTATATAATGAAGTTTGAACACCTTTTGGCATATTAGTTAGTCTTTCTTCTAATCCTGCTTTAGCTAAAATATCTTTCACTCTATCTTCATCATAATCTACAGATGCTGATACATTTTGCCCTAATGAAAATGAAAATAGCTTAAAATCTTGAAATACTATGGAAAATAGACTCAAATATTCATCATAATCATATTTCTTTATATCTATTCCATTTAGAAGTATTTCTCCTTCATCAGGGTCATATAGCCTACATAATAGCTTAATAAATGTAGTCTTTCCTGAGCCATTCATACCTACTATAGCGAGTCGTTCTCCTATATTTAATTTCATAGAGATATTCTTTAATACATAATTATCTGTTCTTGGGTATTTAAATGACACATTTCTAAATTCAATTTCATACTCATCATCATTTCTTTTTTCTACTGGCAATGTTCCTTTATACTTTTTCCCTTCTATGTTTAAGAAGTCTAGGTATAGTTGTAGATATTGGTTATTAGTCTTTAAGGCTACAATAGATAATAAAATCATACTACTTCCACTCATAAGTTGATTTATACTTCCCGTGTATTTGACTACATTTCCTATTGTAATAGAACCTACTATAGCTTTTAATCCTACAAATACGTATACTAGACTAGATAATATTGATGAAATAAAACCATTTGCTGCACCATATTTAATATTAGTTGAAATAATTCTATTTAATATTCCAGTAAATCCATCATACAGATTATCAAATCCCTTATTAAATAGAGATTTTTGATCATATAGTCTTACTCCCTTTCCTACATTGTAATCTTCCAGCAATTCACAATAATATCTAAATATTCTATTGTATTTTATCACTTCACCAAGAGAACTAAAAAATTTTCTTTCCGAGTTTTCTCTCAATTTCATATTCCAAATTGTGCCTATCGCTAAAGAACATATAAAGATTATATTAAAGAAGGAAGAATCTATAAAACTAAAATAACCACTTATATTAGCTTTATTTTTAAACATTTCCATTATCAACGCTATACTTGTAGATGCTACAATTATTCCCTTGACTAATTCACCAAAATAAATTAGAAGTCCGTATATCCCACCACCATTTACATTCTCTGCCTCTTGTATTTTTGTACGTAGCAAATGGACTTCTGGGTTTTCCACATGTTGATAATCCATATTTATTATTTTTTCGTTCATCCTCATATCTTGATTTTGACCCATTATATTTCTTAATAATAATCTTAGATGACCTAGGCCTGTGGATAAAAGATGAATTAGAAAATTTAAACTTATAGTTATAACTACAAGAAATATTATGCTATCTACATTCCTTGTACCTAATAATTCATCAATGATCCTTGCTGACATGTATATATTTATAAAAGGAGCTATTGACTTAAATATGGCTTCAAATATAGTAACAGGTAATACCCATGGTTGTAATTTATGAATTTCTATTAGTCCCATTTTAAAAAGCTGTATATCTTTCTTCATCTGCTCCACCTCCTATATTATCCTTATAATAATAAGACTGCATATCATACATTTCTCTATATTTTCCCCGTTTCTCCATTAATTCACAATGACTTCCTTCTTCTATTATTTCTCCATGGTGAAGAAAAACTATCTTATCACAAAATCTAGTAGAAGATAATCTATGTGATATGAATATAGAAGTTTTTTCTTTGGTTAATTTATTATACTTTTGATATATTTCATTTTCTGCTATAGGGTCTAAGGCTGCTGTAGGCTCATCTAGGATTATAATAGGTCCATCCTTATATAGCGCACGAGCTAACATTAACTTTTGCTTTTCTCCTCCAGATAAATCTATAGCATCATCATATATAGCTTTTACCAATAATGTTTCTTTTCCCTTTGGTAGGAACTTTATTTTTTCTATGAGGTCTGACATATTGAGAACCTTATCCATCCTTTCCCTGTCAATATTTTTCGTCATTTGAGAAGCAATATTTTCTTCTATTGACATAGGTAATAGATAAATATCCTGAAATACTACAGAAAACAATTTATAGTATTCATCTCTATTATAAGAATCGGTTCTCTTGCCATTTACATATATTTCACCTTTAGTAGGAGTATACAGTCCACAAATAAGTTTCACTAAGGTGGTTTTGCCAGCACCATTAATACCTACTAATGCCAATTTTTCTCCCTTTTTTATTTTTAGATTTATGTCTTTTATGGTATAATCTTCTGAACCCGGATATTTAAAGTAAAGATTTCTAAGTTCTATATTACAAGGCATTTCATAAGACTTCGGCAATTTCACCCCAATGCCCCTATTCATCTTATCTTCCATTTCTAGATATTCTCTTAAATCACAAGTTTCTAAATGAACTCTATTTAGTTCATTGAAATTATTTACTATACCAGATAGCCAATTTGAAAATCCTCCAACAACTCCAAAATACAGTATGAAATTTCCTATATTCATATCTTTATATAATACTGAATATATTAAAAATCCGTAAGCTATTCCATCTCTTAAAAAGCCCAACAGCCCATCTATAAAATTAGCAAAGTATTTTCTATAAATATACTGTTTTTGGAGATTTAATCTCTTTTCTAAGAAAATACAATACATATCCTTAAACCAAGAAGACATATTATATAGTCTTAAATCCTTTGCAGCGTTGAAATCTCCAGCCTTTGTCCTTATATATCTAAGTTTCTTTTCTATAGGTGCTAAATTGTCTCTACTTTTATATTCAAATTTATTTACATAGTTTCCTACTATATAATTGATTGTTGAAGATATAAGGATGAATAGTATAAGCAATGGATGAATAGTAAATATTATCCCTCCATATAGAATGATTCCAATTAAATTTGAAACTAATTCTATAAAGATTTTAGTTATGGCTTGTGTACCAGAACTATCTTGTCCTGTCGCCATATTTGCTTTTGTTAACTTCTCTTGTCCTTGTGGCCCATCAATATTTTCATAATCTGTATCTACAATTTTATTAATCTGCATTTGAATGTATTTAAACCTATAATTCATCCCACTAAATTGAGTCTTGAAAAAAGAACCTCTTATTATGGTTTCTGATATTATTATACCAGTTATGGGAATTGCCATATTTACAAGTAACCGTCCCATACTTACATTTTTAGCTATGGAATCAATTAAAATTTTTGGTAAATAAATATTCATTAATGGACCTAACACCATAAATGGAATTTGTATAATGAAGAACAGAAACAATAACTTATCCCACTTCCACATATTTTTGATTAAATAAACAACATTCTCCACTACACCATATTTCGGTTTTTTCTTATTAATATTTGTATCTCCCATTTTTATCACCTCAACCATACTATAGCAACAAATCCAAATTTATGTACAAAAATAGCACCAATGGTCACTTTTATGACACTAATGGTACTATATGGGTAAAATTATCTCTGTTGCAAATACTCCCTCTTCATTTTGTCTATTGATGAAGCCATTATATTTGTTAACTATACTATCTATTCTTTTTAATCCAAAACCATGATTTAATCCTAGCTTTGTAGATATATATTCTAGATTTACTTTTTTTACTTCTCCACCTACAGAATTGGTAATAGATATATAAAGTTGACCTTTCATTTCTCGTATATATACTCTGATAAACCTGTCTTCTGGATTCTCTAACTTTATTGCTGCCTCCATAGCATTATCCATTAGATTTCCGATAATGACACATAGGTCTACATCTGCCACCTGAAGATTTTTTGGAACCGTTGCCTTTGCATTTATGTTTATTCCTTGACTAATGGCCATGGATAATTTACTATTTAGAATTGCATCCACCATTAAATTCCCTGTCTTTAGTACAGTATCTATATTGGTCAAATCCTTATCTAAATCATTAAGATACTCATCCATATCTTCATATTTTCCTAAAGAAAGATATGCCTTCATTACCTGTATATGATTATGATAATCATGTCTCCAGCCTCTCATCTGTTTATATATATTTTCTACTTCAGTATAATGCTTTGAGATAAGGTCATTCTGATAATTAGCAATTCGCCTATCTACTATTTTATTTAGTATGTATCTGATTATAAAGAAAATGCCTACCAGTAATAGAGGAATACCAAGTATAATAAATACCTTACTTTTAATTTATCTCACCCCTAAAATATTTTATAAAGGCCATATTTGTATTAGTATAGAGCCTCCTGCTTACAGGAATTACATCTCCATTGTCTAGTTCTATATCTGTTTTTCCTATTCTTTTTATATGTTTTAATCCTACTATATAGGATCTATGGCATCTTACAAAAGCCTTTTGCTCTAATTCATTTTCTATAATTCCAATATTTTTACGAGTAGCATATTTTTCACTAACAGTATTTATATCTACTGTATGAGAAAAAGCCTCAATATAAATTATATCCTCTTGTTTTATTCTAATAGTTTCTCCTTCTACATCTATAAGTATTGTTTTTTCTTTCTTAGGAACTTTCTGTACAGCTTTATCTAAACATTCATATAGCTTTTTTTCTTCTATTGGCTTAATTAAATAATTAATTGCTGATACATCATAGCCTTCTCCTATAAAGTCAGGAATAGCGGTAATAAATATTATATTTAATAAATTATCACTTTTTCTTATTCTTTTTGCTAGTTCAATTCCATTTATTCCTGGCATTTGAATATCTAGCAAAAGTATATGATATCTTTTATCCATACTCCAGCTGAAATCGAAGGCTTCTGCACTATGAAAAAATTCAATTCCGAGTTTTATATTATTTTTCTTAGCCCAATTATGTACATATTTTTCCAATAATTCTACATG
Organism: Tissierella carlieri; assembly: GCF_018917285.1. NCBI lineage: Bacteria > Bacillati > Bacillota > Tissierellia > Tissierellales > Tissierellaceae > Tissierella > Tissierella carlieri. Next base: position 89,197 of record NZ_JAHLOH010000027.1, read on the forward strand.
TATCTTTTCATCATCACATATGGCTATATTGATTCTCCCAATCATTTAGTTATCCCCCCCGAAAAATCCTATCACCATATTAGCCAATCTATTAAAAAATCTTCCAATTAAAACATACCACTTAGCCTTATTTATACTTTCCTTAATTAAAATATCTGATTCAAAAATTACCTCCCCTTCTTTTTCTACTGTTGCCTTGCCTATTTTTGTATTCTTTTCTATCGGCAAAGTTATATCCTCATTTATGTCTATATTAACTACTATATCTTCATCATTTTTAACTAGTTTTGAAAATCCATTTTCAACAAAAACATGTACTTCTGTTATATCACCTCGAGGAAATTCTAAAGTTTTTAAAGGCATTTCTTCATCTAAAAATATCTTATGAGAGTAATTATTAAGCCCATATTCCACTAGTATCTTAGCCATAGCATCCCTTATCTCTAAATCCTTTGCACCCATTACTATGGCTATAAGTCTCAAATCTTTAGTTTGGGTTTCCCTCCCTCTTATATTAAAGGTAGATACATAACAGTATCCAGCTTTATTCGTGAATCCTGTCTTTAGCCCATCTACTTCCTTTATTTCGTTGAGCAATGGATTGGTATTTCTCTGAAAATAATCTCTACTAACCATTTCTATTGATTTAATTTTAGCCGTTTCCAAAACTCCTGGATGATTTTCTATTATATACTGAGCTAATTTGAATATTTCCCTAGTTGTCATCTTATTTTGTATGCTTTTTTCTCCTATAGGAAGCCCTGTAGAGTTATAAAACACAGCATTTTCAAGCCCTATTTCTTCTGCCTTTTGATTCATCATTTTTACAAAGTTTTCTTCAGTTCCTGCGATGTATTTTGCCAATGCGTATGTAGCATCATTTCCAGATACTACTATGGAGGCTTCTAAAAGTTCTTTAACAGTAAAATTTTCTCCTACTTTCAAATTAAAACTAGACCCTTTTATTTTAGTAGTATCTTTGTCTATGGTAATAATATCTCCTAAGGAGATATTGCCCTTTGATATTTCATCCATGACAATCAAATAAGACATTAATTTTGAGATACTGGCAATTTCAACTATTTCATCTATTTTATATTCTTCTAATATCTGAGCGGTCTCAGAATCTGCTAGAATATAGGATCTTAAATTTTCTTCTATTCCTATATTTCCATATACTATGGTATTAGTCATAATAATAATTATTAATAATAGTATAGCTGATATTTTTCTCAAAAAAATCTCCTCCCACTATATTGTAACAAATTTATATATATATTTATATAATGTATTAGGGATTCCGAGAAGTTTTACTAGGAAGATCTAATACATTATAGGGGGATTTAAAAATGGGTGAACGTAAAGGTTGTTGTGAAAATAATTCTAGTCTACTATTCTTCTTTTTGCTATTAGTAATTCTATTCTGCGGAGGATTTGGCTTAGGTTGTGAAAAATAGATAAAAGCAGAGAACCTAAATTCTCTGCTTTTATCTATTTTTATTTCCATTTAAGTATTCCTTAACCAATCCATTAAAGGAGGTATTAGTTACTTCTTCACATATTTTGATAAAATCTTCTGTTCTTGCATTTTTAAATTTATATTCTTCATAGTATTTATTTAATATCTTATATAGTGTTTCCTCTCCAAAGTCTTCTTTTATTCTATCTACAAACATAGCTGCTCTAGTATATACTAAAAGCCCGTAATCATCCCAACCTATAAACTCTGATAAAGGTTTATTTACTACTTCATTTTCACCTAAATACTGTACTGCATATTCATATCCTAGTTTTATATCTTGGTCATAATATTCTTTAGCTTTCTTCTTTCCATGAACTTCATTAATGTATATTACCTCTGAATATGTGGTTAAACCTTCATCTAACCAAGGTTCCTTTACTTGATTATTTCCTACAATTCCATACCACCATTGATGTGCCGTTTCATGTACTATTACTTTTTCTAATATACTTATTAAATGTTTATGAAAATAGTCATTAGATATAAATACTATACCTGGATATTCCATTCCTGATGGAAACTCTGTATTAACTATTGTATATACACCATAAGGATATTTACCAAAAATCTTATTGAAGGTTTTAATAGAATTTTCCCCTATTTTTAAACTTTCATTTATAAGATTTGAGTCATTAGTTATAGAATAAACCTTAATCATAGTGTCCTCTACCTTTTTTTCCTTGATTATAAAATCCTTACTAGCAGCCCAAGCAAAATCTCTTATTAAAGGTCCTTCAATTTCATATATTTTCTTATCTCCCTTTCTGTTCTCTGACACAATATTTCCACTAGAAGCTATTATTATATCTTTTGGAGTAGTTATAGAAACTTTATAATTAGAAACTTCGCTATAAAATGGATCCCCAACTTTATAGTATGGATCTAGGTTCCATCCATTTTCATCATATACACATAATATAGGATACCAGTTTCCAAAATTTATACCTTTATCATGATACCCAAACCTATCCTTAGTCGTAGGCAGTTTTACTTTATATTCTAGATATAACTCAGTACTCTTACCCTTTTCTAGTGACTTATCAAGTTTAATATGCAGTATAGTATCTTTATCTCCTCCTATACTCCATTCTAATTCTTTTCCATTTTGTATAACTTTCTCAATATCCATATACCCTGATTCATAACTTAAAGAACTCATTTTTTCTTCCATGTTAAATAATATAGGTGCATCTGCTAAAGATTTAAAAGCATTTGGATACAAATGAAAGTATATATCTTCTAAGTCTATATCTGTATTGTTTATATAGGATACTGTTTGTTTTCCCTCATATGTCATACTCTCAATATCTAAATCTACGTTAATCCTATATTCATTTATCTTAGATTCATTTATTTCATTAATATTTCTGACTATAAGAGCATCTGCATTTAATGGTTTTCCTTGTTTGCAACTGGTTAAAGATAGTATAGTAATCAGTAATAGTATTATAAATAATACTTTGTTTTTTTTCATAATACTCCTCCAATACATAATAGTTTTAATATTACTATTTACTATGTTCTTAAATATTATTAATCTTATATTTAAAAAAGATTGAGTAAGAATCTACTCAACCTTTTATTGCAATTTAACTAACTAGAGTAAGTTTCTTTATTCTATTTTTTTGTAACAGATATATACCTATCAACACTATCAATCCAAAGATATCTGTCCATAAGCCTGGTTTTAATAATAATAGTGCTGCTACTCCTAATGATATTCTCTCGTAAATTTTACAATGATCTATTAAATAATTTTCCACAGCACCTGCTAAGCATAATATCCCCAAAATAGCCGTTATTATTACAGGTATGGCACTGATAAATGGTAAATAAGTTACAGTAGTTCCTACTACATCCTTAACCATAATCAAAGAAGAGTCTACTGCAAATATATATGGCACAATAAATGCTGCAGAAGCAAGTTTTACAGCTTGAAAACCTGTCTTCATTGAATTTGCACCGGCTATTCCCGCACCTGCATAAGCTGCTAATGCTACTGGCGGTGTAATATCTGCTATTACCCCAAAGTATAGTATAAACAGATGAGCCGCCATTAAATTTACATTTAATTTTACAAGGGCTGGAACAGCCATTGTAGCCAAAACTATATATTTTGCTGTTGTAGGTAAACCCATGCCAAGGATTATTGATGCAATCATGGTAAAGAATAATGTCAATAGTAATTTACCTTGGGCTAGAGTTACTATAAGTTCAGCTATCCTAAGACCAAGACCAGTTAATGTAACAACGCCAACTATCATTCCTGCACAAGCACATGCACAAGCAACTCCGATGGAACCTTTAGCTCCTGACTCTAAAGCACTGAGGAAATCTTTGATTCCAAAGGAGTTATTTTTTTTAATAAATGATGCAGCTATTGCTATTATAATACTTATAACTATAGAATAAAATGCAGCTATTGTAGCTGTATAACCCTTAATCAAGAAAAATATTATACACGCTAAAGGTATAAGTAAATAACCATCTGCTCTAAGAATCTGGCCTAATCGTGGTAACTGCTCCTTAGGCAAACCTTTTAATCCTAGCTTAGAAGCCTCAATATGAACCATTGTTCCAACTGCAAAATAATATAATATTGCAGGTATTGCAGCTGCTGCAATAATATGCAAATATGGTATTCCTGTAAAATCTGCCATTATAAAGGCGGCTGCTCCCATAACTGGAGGCATTATTTGTCCACCTGTAGAGGCTGCTGCTTCTACTGCTCCTGCAAAATAATTTTTATATCCTGTTTTTTTCATCAATGGTATAGTAAATGCTCCTGTTGTAACAGTATTGGCAACAGAACTACCAGATATAGATCCCATAAGTCCACTGGCTACTACTGCTGTCATAGCTGGCCCGCTTTTTAAATGACCTGTAAGGGAATAGGCTAAATCTATGAAAAATTTACCCACCCCTGTCTTATCTAAAAAGGAGCCAAATAATATAAACATAAAAACAAATGTTGCAGATACTCCTATTGGAATACCTAATATTCCTTCCAAAGTCAAATACATATGAGATATTATCCTTTCCCATGTAAAACCCCTATGACCTAATACTCCAGGTAAATATGGACCTAACTTTGCATATAAAAGGAACAGCATAGCAACTATAGGAAGTTCTGGACCTACAACCCTTCTCGTTACTTCTAGAGTAAGTAGTATTGCCAACCCACCAAAAAGCAGATCTACTGTTGTTGCATTTCCCCCCTTAGTTGAAATTTGATTTACAAATACAAATAAATATCCAAATACTACTATTACTAAAAGTATGAATATATAATCTAAAATAGACACCTTATCTTTTTTAGATTTCTTCCCTCCAGGGAACAATAAAAAACCTAATGTAAAGGCAAAGATAACATGAAGAGATCTCTGCTTAGCTGATAACAAGGTTCCAAAACCAGCAGTATAAAATTGAAAAGCAGACATCAATATAGCTATAACTGTAGTAATAGTACCTATGATTCCAGTTAATCTTCTAACCTTTGAAGTTTCTATATCATATTCTTCCATTAACTTATCTACATCCATGGCTACGTCCGATTCTGTTATTAATTTTTTGTCACTCATCTTAAAACCTCCCTTACGATATAGGATATAAGCATAATTTTTTTTACATTAAACTCAACACTCATTCTAGGTTTTGTAAACTCTAAAAATTCATATTCATTATCATTTATAATTAACTTATGATTTGCCCTCTCAGTACCTGTTCGATATATTAAATTCTCCATAACTTCATTTATATCATATATTCTAAATCCCTTATCCGTAATCTCAAATTCATAAGGTGTTGTAGATGGTAAACCAGCACCATAGGATTGAAAATATGACTCCACCAATATAATATCATTTCCATTAATAATATAAGTTTCTGATACTGGAGTAAGTTGTACTGAATGAGTATATTCTATAGTGAAGCTTTCTCCGTTTCTAATCTGCCAAGATTTAATATAATCATTTGTTTTATAATCAGTTGTTATTAAAACTTTTACTGGACAAATAGATAATAATAAAAAAAGACTAAGAAATAATAAAGTTAATTTTTGATATAGAGGTAAGGTATTGAAGTTATTTTCAATACCTTTACCCACAAAACATACTTTATTTGATACCCTTTTCATCATAATATCGCTTTGCACCGGGATGTAGTTCTATTGGCATCCCCTTCAAAGCTGTTTCCAACTTGAGGTCATTACCTCTACTATGAGTATCTATTATTACTTGTCTTTTTTCAAACATTTCTTTAGTTAAGTTATAAACTAGATCATCTTCTAATTTATCTGATACCACTAGCATAGCCATTACTGCAGCAGTAGTTATATCTTGTGATTGACCACTATAGGTATCAGCTGGTATAACCACTTCTGTATAAAATGGATAAGCTTCACTAAGCTTAGATATTTTATCACTTGCTATAGGAACTACTACTATTTTTGAAGTCTGTCCAACTTCAGTAACTGCAGATGTTGGGATTCCTGCTGTTAAAAATGCTGCGTCTATTTGTTTGTTCTTTAACTGGTCAGCGGCTTCATTAAATGACAGATAATCAGCTTTCCCTAAATCATCATAAGTCATCCCATGAACAGCCAACACCTGTCTAGCATTAGCCTCTACTCCTGAACCTGGAGCACCTATTGCAACTTTTTTTCCTTTTAAATCCTCTACTGTTTTAATTCCAGATTCTTCTGTCGCTATTATCTGAACTAGTTCTGGATAAATCATAGCCATACCACGAAGATTTGTTACCTTTTCTTTTCCTTCAAAAGCCTCTGTCCCAGTAGTTGCATAGTAGGTAATATCATTTTGTATGAAAGCTATTTCTGCCTCCCCTTTTGATATCAACCCTACATTTTCAACAGAAGCACCTGTAGATTGAACGTTTGCATTTACTCCATCAATATTATCATTAAAAATTTTAGCTAATGCTCCCCCTAGTGGATAATAAGTACCTGCAGTCCCCCCTGTAGCTATAGAAATATAAATTCCTTTTGATGCAGTATTAGATGTACATCCTACAACTAAATACATCAATAATAGCAATACCACAGCAATTGATCCAAATCTTTTTCTCATAAGATTTCCCCCTTTTCTGGAATTAATATTATATATTATAAATATTTTCAGAATATTACAATATATAATATGTTTACTATTATATCAATTTACTGTGATATTGCAATGAATTTTTATTTAATTGTCTCCAGCCCGCCCATATATGGTCTTAATGCTTCCGGGATAGTTACTGTTCCATCTGCCTGTTGATAATTCTCAAGAATTGCTGCAAAAGTTCTTCCCACTGCTAAACCTGATCCATTTAGTGTATGAACAAATTCAACTTTTCCTGTCTCCTCTCTTCTATATCTAATATTTGCACGTCTAGCCTGGAAGTCTTCAAAATTGCTACAGCTTGAAATCTCTACATATCTATTATAAGATGGCATCCAAACTTCTATATCATAAGTTTTTGCAGATGAAAAACCCAAATCTCCACTACAAAGTGCTACTACCCTATATGGTAAACCTAATCTTTTTAACACCTCTTCAGCATTGCTGGTTAGCTTTTCTAGTTCCTCATAGGAATTATCTGGATTTACAAATTTAACTAATTCCACCTTATCAAACTGATGATTTCTTATAAGACCTCTAGTATCTCTACCTGCAGCTCCTGCTTCTTGTCTAAAGCAAGGTGTATAAGCTGTATAATATATTGGTAGATCTTTTTCATTTAATATATCGTCCCTTAGTAGATTTGTAAGAGGGACTTCTGCAGTTGGTACAAGAAAGTAGTCTTTACTTGGCAAATGGAACATATCCTCTTCAAATTTTGGTAACTGACCTGTACCTGTCATACTGTCTCTATTTACCATAAAAGGAGTTGCCATCTCTGTATAATTATGCTCACCTGTGTGTAGATCAAGCATAAATTGTGTAATAGCCCTTTCAAGTCTTGCTCCCAATCCCCTAAACACTGTAAATCTAGCTCCTGTAATCTTTGTAGCAGATTCAAAATCTAAGATATTTAAACCTGTACCTATATCCCAATGAGCTTTTGCTTCAAATTCAAATTCTCTTGGTTCTCCAAATTTTCTTATCTCTATATTATCAGCATCGTCTCTACCCTCTACCACAGATTCATGAGGAGTATTCGGTATTTGAAGTAAAGTGTTTTTTAGTTCTTCATCTATTTCTTTTACTTCAATATCCAATTCCTTTACTTTCTCTGATAGTTCTTTCATTTCAGCAAAGATATGAGATGCATCTTTCCCTTCTTTCTTAAGTTTAGGAACTTCCTTTGATGCAAGGTTTTGTCTTGCTTTCATATCTTCTACTTCCACAAGAATAGCTCTTCTTTTTTCATCTAATTCAAGAACTCTGTTAATTGAAAATTCGCCCTTTCTTTTCTGCAAAGCTTTCATTACTTCTTCTGGATTTGATCTTATTCTTCTAATATCTAACATCTCTCTAACCTCCTTAAATTTTCCATAGTCTTGAAACACAAATCTATTTGCTCACTTTGCTCACATAGATTTGATCCTAACGGACACTCCCAATGATAAATTCTACATTGAGGTTGGTACTCATTGCCTTTTTGTCCAATGAGCATACCCAATTGTAGACAAAACGGACAACGAAGTGAATGATACATTTGACCTACCATCAATAGCTTCGATTAACTTCGATTATTACTACTAAGTTATTTACGCAGTCTCACAACTCGAATCTATTTGCTCGCTATGCTCGTATAGATTTGGTGCTCATTGCGTTTGACCTACTAAAGCTCACTAACGTTCGCTAAGTTAGGTCATTTCCCGCAGTTTCGCAACTCAAATCTATTTACTCGCTATGCTCGTATAGATTTGGTGCTCATTGCGTTTGACCTACTAAAGCTCACTAACGTTCGCTAAGTTAGGTCATAAAAAAAACTCTCAGTCCCACAAATAGTAGGGACGAGAGTATTCCCGCGTTGCCACCCTAGTTAGCCAAAAGGCTCACTCGAAATTTATTAGCTCAGGGCTGGATTCAATAGTTCACTTTGTCAATTTTCACCATCCATTGACTCTCTAAAAAAGTTACATACTTACTATTTCCCATCTTAGCCAAGTATTTAATTATAGATATTATAGCATAATAATTGCTATTGTCAAGGATAATTTTAAAAAAATTTTTATTTAACTTACAATACAAATGAGATTTAAACAGAGACATCTTGATAAAAAACTCATAAACTTTTTAATTTATTTCTATTATATATTTGTCTAAATGGAGCATAACGGTCTTTATAGAGCAGACAATCTTAAAAATCTATATTAGACTATTTAATATATCATTAATATATAATATTATCTATTCCTGCCTTGCAGTTAGCCGACACTAACTAGCCAAGGATAAATACTACTTTAAAAGGACGTGATTCAATTTTTTATGGACAAGCCGCTTGAATTTAAATCGACAAAACCTGATGCACGAGTAATGATTTTTCAAGTAATTGTGGTCTCATTGACTAGTTTTATACTATCCAGTCATATGGCAATGGCTATTCTCTTTATGATAATGCTTATTTTAATGATCTTCCATAATATGAAGGATAAAGCTATTGAAATGATATGGAGATATATGATTTTATTAGCTTTATATAAAATCCTAGATATGCTGCAGATTCCTTATTTAACTATGATGTTTAATTTAATTATTTTATTGTTTATTCGTGTACTGCCTGCTTATATGTCTTCTATAATTATGTTGAATAAGATGCCAATGAATGAGATGATAACAGCCTTAGATAATATGTATATTCCACAAATTATTATAATACCTTTTGCTGTTATTTATAGATATGTTCCAACTATTATACATGAAATAAACTGTGTTAAAGTTAGTCTAAAAATGAGAGGTCTAAATACTTCCTTAGCTGGTATTATCTTGCATCCTATGAAAACCATAGAAAACTTTATTATTCCATTATTAATAAGAAGCAGCAAGATATCAGATGAATTATCTGCAGCATCACTTTGCAAGGGTCTTGATATTGGAAACAAACGCACTTGTTTATCTGAGGTTCGTTTTCAAATCAGAGATGCCATTTATTGTTTCATATGTCTTGTTATTGCAGTCAGTCTTATTTATATTGATAAATCTGGATTTTTCCTATAAACAGGAGGTGATTTATATAGAGAAGATAATATTACAAGAAGAAAAAAATGATGTAATTCACTTAGAACATGTTTATTTCACCTATGAAGGTAGTCATAAAGAAAATTTAACAGATATAAATTTAAGTATAGAACAGGGAGAATTTATAGTCATCACTGGAGAAAGTGGATGTGGAAAAACCACGTTGACAAGATGTATCAATGGATTGATACCATCCTTTTATAAGGGTGAACTAAAAGGAAAGGGAACTGTATGTAAGCAAAACATAACGAGTGAATCAATAAAAGAAAGATCATATAAAGTAGGCTCTGTTTTTCAAGATCCACGTTCACAATTCTTTACTATGCATGTAAAAACAGAGATTTCCTTTCCAAGCGAAAATCATGGTATTCATACAGATAAAATACAAAAAAGTATTTCTAAAACGGTAGACAACTTAAAACTCCTACCATTAATGGAAAGAAAAATTTTTGATTTATCCAGCGGAGAAAAGCAGAAAGTAGCATTAGCTTCTGTTTATGCATTAGGATCAGAAGTTTATGTTTTAGATGAACCTTCAGCAAATCTAGATGATGAAGGAACAAGACAGCTTTATGATATCTTAAAAATATTAAAAGAAAAGGGTTGCACTATTATTGTTTCAGAACACAAGCTCTATTATCTCAAAAATTTAATAGATCGTGTTATTTATATGAGAGAAGGTAGAATACAAGAAATCTTTAAGGGAGAAATATTTATAAGTCGCTCTCCAGATTGGTTTCATAAAAAAGGCTTACGTCAAGTTGATTTAAAACAGTTGAAAACAATGAAATCTCAATATCAATTTGATGATTTATATAACCAATCTTCTCCTCTACTACGTGTTAGAGAGCTATCCTTTGGATATGGTAGAGACAGATTATTATGGAACAATATATCCTTTGAATCCTACGCAGGAGAAGTCGTTGGTATTGTTGGAAGAAATGGTATCGGCAAAAGTTCTCTAGTAAAAGTTTTAATGGGATTATCAAGTCCCAAACAAGGTAGAATTTTGTTGAATGAAAAAACAGCTAATAAAAGAAAGCGAATTAAAAATTCATCTTATGTAATGCAGGATGTAGATTATCAGTTTTTTGCTCCTAGTGTTATGGAGGAAATGCTTGTAGGACTTAATGATTTAGGAGAAGAAAAGGAAAGAGCAAATAAATATCTAAAATATTTTCAACTTGATGAATGGAAGGATTGCCACCCTGCCACATTATCAGGGGGACAAAAGCAAAGACTTGCCATTGCTATAGCATGTATGCATAATACGAATTTATTATTTCTTGATGAGCCCACTAGTGGATTGGATGCAGCTAATATGAATAAGGTCAGTCATATCATCCGCAAACTGGCGAAAGAAAATCGCAGTATCTTTGTCATTACCCATGATTATGAATTTGCATTACAAACCTTTGATTCCATATTATATTTTAATGATGAAAATACTGTAACTAAAATGTCTTTAGAAGAGTATTTGTCTAAAATCATATAAAAAAATGTTATTAAGAAGGAGGTTTACATGAATACAAAAAAGAAAAATGAAACAATAAAAAATCTAATTACCATCGGAATCTTTAATGCACTATTATTAGTAGTGTTCTGGATTATAGCATGTACTATAGGTTTCTTTCCACCTATTTTATTAGTATTACCAATCATCTTAGGCCTTGTTGGAGGTACTATATTCATGCTTATGATTGCCAAGGCACCTATGAAGGGTGTGTTCATAATCAGCGGAGCTTTAATGGGCTCTACACTAATCACAATGGCACCAAAAGCTATTATGTTCTGGGGAATCTTAGCAGGAGGATTTATAGGAGAGCTACTTTTTAATTTAATAGGAAGAAATAAATTTATAGCAGCTGTATCTGGATTTACTTCTATTATGTTAGGCTACGCCCTTGGCGAATATATTCCATTTGTATATATGCAAGATGCCTACATAGCATTATATAAAACAAAAACTACAGGTACATTACCTATTGTTCAGCAATGTTTAGAAATTATGAACCCAAATTTAATGATTATCTTATGTATTATAACAGTCACTACTTCTGTTTTAGGATGTTTATGGGGTAAAAGGTTACTTCATAAGCACTTTAAAAAGGCTGGAATTGTATAAGATGAAGGATAATTGTACAATAAAGATAGGATATAAAACGGAAAGGAGTGTATAAAATGTCATGGGAAGAAAAAACCTTTTTTGGTGACAATATAACTACTTTTTCTCAAAGTGAAGATTGTACAATTTACCGAATGAAAGATGAATCTGGTGACGGCATTATGACAGCAATCAAGGTATTCCCTGGAATTACTTTAATATATAATGATTTTCATATGGAAAATTGTTCTTCACAATTCCATACAAAGGCTGATTTTCTTTGCATCGATTTCTGCCGCGAGGGAAGAATTGAATGGAAAATGGATAACGATACCTATGTCTACATGAAAGCCGGTGACTTGCAGATAAACGGTCGAGAAAACCATATTCAAAACTTTGGATTCCCTCTTAATCATTACCATGGAATATCATTGGTATTTCATATTGAAGAAGCAGAGGAAGTTACAAAACTATATGGAGGATTTTATATTGATTTAGCTGCTTTAAGTAAAAAGTTTTCCATGTTAAATAGGCCCTTTATTATTCAAGCAGATAAGGTAATAGCACATATATTTTTGGAGCTCTATACAATACCTAATAAAATAAAGGACAATTACTTAAAAATAAAAATTTTAGAACTACTGCTCCATTTAAGCATTCTAGAGATTCCAAAAAACTTTGATAAAAGACCATACTATTATAAGACTCAAGTTGAAAAAGTGAAAGCAATCCAGGAATTTATTACCACAAATTTAGAGGATCATTATACATTAGATGAACTTTCAGAAAAATTCAATATTCCTTTAACCTCAATGAAATTATGCTTTAAAGGCGTATACGGGACTTCAATATATTCTTATATGAGAGCATATCGTATGAACAAGGCTGCAATTATGTTAAGACAAACTAAAGAAAATATCTGTGATATAGGTCATAAAGTGGGATATGATAATTCAAGTAAATTTGCATCAGCCTTTAGATCTGTTATAGGAAAATCACCAAAGGAGTATAGAAATTCCATTGTCTAAATGGAGTATCATGGCCCCATTAGAGTAGATAGGTTGCTAAATATAAAATATAATTGGGAATAGTTAAATGACTATTCCCATTTTTATGAACTTTAATTTTAGAAAGGAGAGCATTATGAATAAAGAATCTTGGTTAAAAACCGTTATGAAATTCGCAAAACCATGTAAGAGAAAATTAATTTTTTCTATTTTTCTAGAAGTTATTAGTGTAGCTGGAGGCATAGTCCCTTATTTTGGAGTATATAAGATAATCATTCTCTTTTTTGAAGGAAAACAGTCTGTACATAATATATTATTTTGGACATCCATCTGTCTCTTAGGATATGTAATTAAGTTGTTATTCCATGCATTTTCAACAACACTATCGCATATCTCTGCTTACACAGTTTTAGAAGGAATGAGGATGGCTATGGCAGATAAATTAATGCATGCACCTCTAGGTACAGTATTAAATCAAACAGCGGGGAATCTGAAAAGCATTATAATAGATAGAGTGGAAACAATTGAACTTCCTCTGGCACATTTAATCCCAGAAGGATTTTCAAATTTATTATTACCAATTTGCGTTTTCATTTATCTTTTCGTAATAGATTGGCGTATGGCATTAGCATCAATTATAACAGTTCCCATTGCATTTATTGCATATGGCTTTATGATGCAAAACTTCAATGAAAAATATAATGATTATATGGAAGCCAGTACCTATGTAAACGGAGTCATTGTAGAATATGTAGAAGGGATTGAGGTTATTAAAACCTTTAATCAGTCTACAATCTCCTATGAAAAGTTTGAAAAAGCTATATACTCTTTTAAAGAGTACACCTTGGACTGGTTTAGAAGTACATGGAAATTAATGAATTTTGGGGGAGCAGTTTTACCCTCCACTTTACTTGGTACATTACCTATAGGAATGATTCTTTACAAACAGGGAAGTTTAAGCCCAGCAGAGCTTACTATGTGTATGATTTTATCCTTAGGAATTATAGGACCATTAACAAGCTTTACAGTATTCATTAATGACTTAAAATCTATTGAATATGCTGTAAAAGATGCCGATGAACTGCTTAACTTAAAAGAATTGGAAAATACAGATAAGTTTGTTTCTATTAAAGAATATGATATTGAATTAAATAATGTCTCATTTTCCTATGATGGTACACACAACAACGAGGTACTATCAAGCTTAAGTTTAAAGATGCCCCAAGGAAATTTCACAGCATTGGTAGGCCCATCCGGTAGTGGTAAATCTACCATAGCAAGATTGATTGCTCGTTTCTGGGATGTAAATGAAGGTGAAATAAAAATAGGTGGTACAAATATAAAAGAAATACCTCTTAATCAACTATGTGATATGGTCAGTTTTGTTACACAGGATAATTTCTTATTTAACTGTTCATTACTCGAAAATATTCGCTTAGGAAATCCAAAGGCAACTGATGAGGAGGTCTTGCAAGCAGCCAAAGCTGCATGCTGTGATGAATTTATCTCCAATTTTGAAAAGGGATATCATACTAGCGCCGGTGAAGCCGGAGGAAGACTGTCCGGGGGAGAAAAGCAACGAATTGCCATAGCCCGTGCAATATTAAAAGACGCTCCAATCGTAATTCTTGATGAAGCAACTGCTTTTACTGATCCGGAAAACGAAGATAAAATCCAGAAATCCATTGCAGCACTTACGAAGGGAAAGACATTGCTAGTTATTGCTCATAGGTTATCTACTATAAAAAATGCAGATCAAATTATCGTTCTAGAAAAAGGAAAAATTAAAAGTAAAGGCACCCATGAAGAGTTATTAAAAGAAAGAGGCCTTTATAAGGATATGTGGACAGCACATATTGGAGCGAAACTATGGGCAGTCAATCAAGAATGAGGAGGAATATAATATGTTTAAGTCAATAAAAAGGATAATGACATGGACAGGAGTGCGTAAAAAGAGATTATATATTGGGTTTATTTACTCTTTCATACACACTATGTTTATTGCAATGCCTATTATGGCAACAGCTTATGGATTGAATCTAATATTAGAAGATATATCTGGGAAAAAATCATTAGCCGATAAAGAAATTATCTTACTAACTGTATACATGGTATTTGCTGTACTGGGAAGATTTTTATTTGCCTATCTTCGTGCTAAAACACAAGAAAGTGTTGGATATGAGGTTTCAGCAGAGGAAAGAACTAAAATCGGAAACAGGCTGAAAAGAGTATCTCTTGGATTTTTCAGCAATAATAATACAGGAGAACTAACCTCGGCTGTTACAACCGATTTATCTTTCATTGAGATGCACGGAATGAAGATGATTGATACAGTGGTAAACGGATATATCAGTGCTTTTACTATGGTATTATGCATAGGATTTTATAATATATGGATTGCAGTAACCGCTGCAATAGGAATACTATTATCTGCAGTATTCCTGAAACTTTTAGGAAATAAAAGTAATCAGAATGCTCCTATTCATCAAAAAGCACAAGATGCTATGATCAATGCAACTATTGAATATGTTAGAGGAATGCCTGTAGTAAAGGCCTTTAAACAAGAAGGTGTTTCAATAGACGGGATTCGCGATGCTTACAAATCCAGTAAAGATATTAATCTTAAAATTGAAAAGAATTACGTTCCATATAACACAATGCATCATTTTGTGTTAAAGGCTGCATCTGTATGTATTATAGCTATTTCTTCTATTTTTACTATAAATGGAACTATGGATATACCAACTATGCTAATGATGATTATCTTCTCTTTTGTTATCTTTGGTAATGTAGAAACCATAAATAATGCAGCCCATGTTCTAAAAATCATAGATGCTACCTTTAATAAATTAGAACCCATTGAAAATGCAGAATTTATTGATCATGATGGTAAGGATATTTCCTTGAATAATTATAACATTGAATTTCAAAATGTAACCTTTGCCTACGATAATAAAAATGTGTTAAAGAACGTATCATTTCAAATTCCGCAAAATACAACTACTGCTATCGTTGGTCCATCCGGCAGCGGTAAAACAACTATATGTAGTCTGATTGCAAGATTTTATGACGTAAATAAAGGAAGTATTAAAATAGGAAATGTAGATATTAGGGAGATGACCTGTGATAGTTTATTAAAAAATATTAGTATGGTATTTCAAAATGTATATTTATTTCATGATACTATTCTAAATAATATTAAATTTGGAAAACCAGAAGCTAGCTTCGATGAAATTGTAGAAACAGCAAAGAAAGCATGCTGTCATGACTTCATCATGAATCTTCCTCAAGGTTATGATACTATCATAGGGGACGGTGGTTCTACTCTCTCTGGAGGCGAAAAACAAAGAATATCTATTGCAAGGGCTATGTTAAAGGATGCTCCGATAGTCATATTAGATGAAGCTACAGCCAGCATCGACCCGGAAAACGAGCATTTCATTCAGCAAGCCATTAGTGCATTAGTACATGGAAAAACCATTATTACCATAGCTCATCGCTTAGCTACTATCCAAAATGCAGACCATATACTTGTAGTAGACAATGGACAAATTGTACAAAGAGGTACTCATATAGATTTAATAGAAGAGGCAGGTATTTATAGGCGTTTTATTGGGATTCGTGAGAAAGCAGAAGGATGGATGATTGCATAATATATTCTTCTAGTTCTAAAATACTAAAAATACAGTTAATATGAAAATAGTAATATTATCTCCTTATCTTGCTTCATATGGAGCAAGATAAGGAGATAATAACTTAATTAAAAAGAACAACCTCAAAACATGTACCAATCCCAAGCTCACTATTTACACTGATTTCACCCCCATGTGCTTTTATAATCTGCTTAGTTATAGCCATGCCTAAGCCTGTTCCCTCAACTATATTGGAAGTGTTTGTACCTCGATAATGTCTATTGAAAATATATGGCAAGTCCTCTGGTGAAATTCCCTTTCCATCATCAGCCACCCATATGCAAATTTTATTTTCCTCATAAGTTAACTTCACCTTAATATTTACTGATTTGTCATTATGTATAATAGCATTGTATAAAATATTGTTTATAGCCCGCCTAAAAAGTACTGGATCAAGCTGACATAAAATCTGTATTTCATCACAGCACCAATCCAAATAAACATTAGACATATCTACACCGTTAAGCACATCGATAACAATATCTCTTAACAAAGTCACTATATTTACCATCTGTAAGTTTAATACAAAATATCCACTTTCCAGTCTTGTACTTAGATTTAAATCATCTACTAGATTAGAGATATAAAGAGCCTTATCCTCAATAACTTTTGCATAACGGCGTATATTTTCTACTGACATCTTTTCATCACTATGAAGCAATTCTCCATATCCACGAATAGACGCCAGTGGCGTTTTTATATCGTGTGATATATTAGAAATCCAATTTTCTCTCATGGCATCTATGGCAACACGTTCCTTTTCATTGGCTTGTAGCTGGTCCGACAGCTTATTGATATTAGAAAATACTGAGCCGTATAAGCCGTTTGTTGGCAGAACTTGATTGTAATATCCGACAGTCAAGTCCTCTATACTTTTGATTATTTCTCCTACAGGCTTTGTTAGCCCCCTACTAAAACCCATTCCAAAGAGTAAACCTAGAACTAGATCCACAGCAAAAACAAGTAGCACAAGTCCACCTATAATACTGGCAAAATAAGTTTTATTAAACGTAAAAAACGTCCTTTGAATGTCGTTATATGGCATACCAATTAAATAGGTATACGTCTCCTCCTCAAAAGATACCTCGCTTACAAACATCGTGTCTGGATTGGCGTACTTATAATTGTGTACCAAAGTCATTGGTGTATATATCTGTGGAAGTTCTTTATTCCCATTGAATTGAAAATTTACCTTATAATTTGTGTCAAGCACCTGAATCCAAGCATCGTTTTGGATTAAAGAACGTTGTGCATTTTTATCTAATGAAAACCGCCCTTCTTCTAAGCTAATATACTTAGAAAACTGTCTGACATAATCTTCTGGGCTAATATAGCTTTCATTGGCAATACCGTAGGAATAGGATTCTCTTGGCCCAAATTGAAATAAGCCAAAGGCTATAAGTCCGTTGACCAATCCCACTACAATGATAACCATAATAATACTCATTAAATATTTAAGGGTTAAATGTAATCTCATATTATTTATCCTTTACTACTAGCTTATAACCAAGACCTTTTACTGTTATTAAATACTCTGGATTTGATGGATCTACTTCAATTTGCTCTCTTATTCTTCGAATGTGCACCATAATCGTATTGTCAAACCCAATATAATCCTCTCCCCAGACTGCATTACATAAGTGTTCCTTACTTAAAATCAAATTAGGATGTTTTGCAAAATATTCAAGCAGTTTATACGCCTTAGGCTGCAATAGAATTTCTTCCTCTCCCTTAAAGAGTTCTCCTTTTAAAGGCATCATCCTAAATGGTCCAAAATTAATGGTTTCAATGTCCTGTGTATCAACTACAGGCTCTGAGCGTTTTAAATGTGCTTTGACCCGATATGCAAGCTCCTTTGGACTAAATGGCTTTGTCACATAATCATCTGCTCCAATTGCAAAACCTACAATTCTATCCACTTCTTCTGTTTTTGCAGATAAAAAAATAATAGGGACCTGTGAAGTCTCTCTCATGGTCTTACACAGGCTATGTCCTTGGATATCAGGCAACATTACATCTAAAATCACGATATCTGGTTGCCAGCTATGAAAGTCTTCTAAAGCTTTAACACCGGTGTTTGTGGCTTTAATATGGGTAAAACCTTCTAATTTCAAAGCATGTTCAATTATCTCCAGCAACTCAACTTCGTCATCTACAACAAGTATCTTTTTATTGAATAGCACATCCATAATACCGCTCCCTTATTCTTAATATAGGTATAGTATACCCAATTTCAGTGCCATGTGTTAAATGATTTACACGAAAAGAGTAGATAAAATGTATAAACCGTAGATATGAACTGGATAGAATACATAGAACAAGTACTTCATGCCCTTCCCTCTTTGCCCATTATAAAGTGCTAAAAGGGGTAGAGCACCAATCATCAACCATTGGAAATTATCATAAAATAAACCTTGCAAGGAAAAATTTTGCCACGGTATTAGAGCAATAGATACCAAAGCATATAAAATCAGTTGAAGTATTTTTTTGTCATGTGTTAAATAAAACAATATGCCCAATGCTATAAATACTGGACCGCCTTCAACAAACATTGGGGTTGGTAATAGGAAAATTGCATGAATCATCCCTGGAATATGAAGGTTCATCATCATAAATATACCAAGGGCAATAGGCAATACTAATCCCAAAATCCCTAATACTACAGGCATTATTCGTCTTTCTTTAATACCTTTTCCCAAATATTCAATTATGGTTAAATAAACCGTAATCAAAAATAGAGTCGCAAATATATTTGCCATAAGAGCAACATTATCGTTACGTTGAAACCATTCTGTAATCCATTGATTACCAAAAGTCATTACTAATGAACCTATATAAAGTCTAGTCATATATTTAGTGCGGTTTCGTGTATGGATAAATCCTTCTACCACCATAAAAATAAATATTGGAGCCACTGAACGCCCTATCCATTTAAACCATAGCGGTACTTTATCAGTAAAGGCAAAAAAGTAGTACACATGATCAAAAATCATTAAAAAAAGTGCAATTAATTTTATCTGAAATCCTGTTAATCCTTTTTTAAGCATATTATTCACCTCATTTTTTATTTTCATCATGATTATAACAAATTAAGTTTAAATCTTATTAACAAAAACCTTAATTAAACCTTAATTCAATAAGGCCAGTAAGTGTACTGACTCAAAAGCTAATTCCAATAATTTAAAATTTATATTTACTATTTTCCATTAGTTACAAAATCTTTGTTAAATTTTTAATTTACAGAATATATTGACAAATTCAATTCGCCTTAATATAATTAATGTATACGTATACATGTATACATTGCCAGAGTAAAGGAGGGCAGTTTAGATTTCTGGAAGAACAAACTTATAAACTGAATATCAAGGAGGCTTACTAATGAATAAGAAATATGTATTTCCATGTTTGTTATTAGCTATTGCAATTATGACAGGAGGTATTTTCTATAAAGAAAATCATAATAGAAAAAACCCAAGTTCAACGGGTCCTATTGTCATTAGACTTGCCCATGTTACTAATGAAGTATCCCCTATTCATTTGTCTTCCGTTTATTTCAAAGAGATTTTGGAAGAAAGATCTGGGGGCAAATTCGAAGTACAGGTATTTCCTAATAGTCAATTAGGCGGGGATAGACAAGCTGTAGAAGCAGTAAGTATCGGATCCTTAAACGCAACTTTTCCTGGGACAGCAGTTTTAGCTGGGTTTGAGCCTAAGTTTATGGTGGGAGATTTGCCTTTTATATTTAAAACTCGTGAAGCAGCATACGAAGCATTTGATAATGAACTAGGTGTAGAACTCAACAAATTACTTGAACCACTTGATCTGGTTAACTTAGGATATGGAGAGACAGGTTATAGACATATAACAAATAATAAGAAACCCATTACCTCTCCTGATGATTTGAAAGGTATCCAAATTAGGACTATGGAAAACCAGATCCATATGGCATCTTTCTCACAATGGGGGGCAAATCCTACACCTATTAGTTTCTCAGAGTTATTTACAGCATTACAACAAAATACCATCGATGCACAAGAAAATCCATTGCAAATTATATCTTCTTCTAGATTTTATGAAGTACAAGATTATTTATCTCTAACTGGACATTTCTTTGCATCAGGTAGTTTATTATTTAATAAAGAATTTGTTGATAATCTTCCAGAGGATTTAAATAAACTTTTAAATGAATGTGCTAAAGAAATGATCGCATATGAAAGAGAGCTTACACAAAAAATGGAAAAAGAATATCTTGATGAATTAAGAAATGCCGGAATGAAAATAAATGAATTAACCCCTGAACAAAAAGACTTATTTATCGAAGCGGCACAACCTGTTTATGAGCAGTTTGAAGAAATGTTAGGAGAATCTTTAATAGAACTGGCTAAAAGATATAACTAATTGGAGAGGGTGAAAACATTGAAATTATTAAAAGCATTAGATAAACATTTTGAAACTTATTTTCTAATTGCTACTTTAGTATTTATGGTTGTTATTATTTCAGTACAAGTTTTTCTTAGGACTTTCTTTCATTATTCACTGACATGGGCTGAAGAGCTTTCCCGTTACATAATGCTATATCAAATATGGGCAGGTGCTTCTTTAGCAGTTAAGGAAGATGCACATTTGAGAATCACATCTGTGAAAGATAGTTTATCACCATCAGGACGTATTAAGCTTGAAATAGCTGTTATAGTTTTGTGGACAGTATTTACAGCTTTCCTAACTATTAAATCTGGGCAATTGGTTGATATATTATTAAACAGAGGACAAGTATCTCCTGCTATGCAAATTCCAATGGCATATGCCTATGCTTCAGTTCCGTTTGGTTGTGGTCTCATGGTTATTAGATTATGTCAAAAGCTTTTCCATGAAGTTAAAAAACTAGAAAGCTTGGAGGTATAGAATATGATTATTGTCTTATTCCTTTTATTGGCCTTATTTGTAACTATTAGTATACCTATAGGTATATCATTAGGTTTAGCTACTCTATTGACCTTAATATTCATGACTAATATAGAGCCTATTATGATTGCACAAAATGCCTTTGCAGCATTAGATTCTTTTACCCTGATGGCGATTCCATTTTTCATGTTAGCAGGAAACTTTATGAGATATGGTGGTGTTTCAAAAAGATTGTTAAACTTAGCTGACCATATTATAGGCTATGTAACCGGTGGACTTGGTATGGTAACAACTCTAACTTGTATGTTCTTTGCTGCAATTTCTGGTTCCGGTCCTGCAACTGTTTCGGCTGTTGGATCATTTATGATGCCGGCAATGAAGGAAAAAGGTTATGATGAGGGATTTGCTGCAGCATTAACAGCCGCAGCAGGAACCATCGGTGTCATTATTCCACCATCCATTCCATTTGTTATTTATGGTGTTGTAACGGGTACTTCCATAGGTTCTCTTTTCTTAGCCGGAATTATACCGGGGATAATAATGGGTCTTGCACTAATGATTGTAAACTACAGAACATCAAAGAAAAATGGATATACTGGCTCTGGAGAAAGACCTACAATAAAATCTGTCTTGAAAGCTACAAAGGATGCTTTCTGGGCTTTATTAAGTCCGGTTATCATACTCGGCGGTATTTATAGTGGATATTTTACACCAACAGAGGCAGCAGCCATTTCTTGTGTGTATACTTGGTTTATTGGAACCTTTGTATATAAGGAAATCGGAAAACAAGAATTATTTGATTGTTTAAAAGATACGGTAGTCATTGCAGGTGCAACATCCTTCATGATTGGACTTTCAATGAGTTTCGCATTCTTATTAACTATGGAGCAAGTTCCGGGTACTATTGCCAAAACATTATTGGATTTCTCAAATAACAAAATAGTCATTCTATTGTTAATTAATATCTTCTTATTGATAGTTGGATGTTTCATTGATAATATTTCAAGCTGCACTATTTTAGCGCCTATTTTCTTACCAGTTGTAGCAGCCCTTGGGATTAGTCCAATACATTTTGGCATAATCATGACTATGAATCTATCCGTTGGATTTATTACACCTCCATATGGAGCAAATCTTTTCATTGCATCTGCAGTAGGAAAGACCCCTATGAACCGTATTATTAAACATGTATGGCCACTCATTGGTGCCATTATCGTTGTGTTGCTACTTACAACCTTTATTCCAGCATTATCCATGATTTTAGTTTAAAGTAATATTATATATTAAAGGAGAGATAATAAATGAGATCATCTAATAAAAGATTAGAATCTATGCCATTTGGAGGCTTGTATGAAATTTTTGCAAAAGCAAATAAATTAGAAGAACAGGGCAAAAGAATAATTCATATGGAAATTGGTAGACCAGATTTTGATTCACCTATCATTGCAAAGGAAGCAGTTAAAAAAGCATTAGATAGCCAACAAGTACATTATACTGATGTTAATGGAATTGAACCTCTAAGAAAGGCGATTTGTGAAAAGGAAGATAGACGTTTTGGACTCAAATATGATTATAATTCAGAAATATCTGTAATGGCTGGAGCAGCAGAAGCCATTGGCGTCATTATGGCAACCATGATGGATTTCGGTGATGAAATTATTTCGCCTAGCCCATTTTTCTCTGCATATAAAGAACAAGCTCTTATCGCAGGAGTTAAATTAGTAGAAGTGCCTGTACTCATGTCAGATAATTGGGAGCTAAATGTAAAAGAGATAGAAAAAAGAATCACTCCAAAGACAAAAATGCTATTACTCAATTCACCAAATAATCCAGCTGGCTATGTATTAAATAAAGAAAACTTAGAAAAAATCGCAACTCTTGTTAAAGAAAGGGATTTAATAGTCATTTCAGATGAATGCTATGATGAATTCATATATGGAGAAAAGCATATCTCCATTTCAACCTTAGAAGATATGAGGGATAGAACTTTGGTTGTAAAATCTACTTCAAAGTCATATTCAATGACTGGCTGGAGAATTGGATATGTACTAGGGCCTGCAAATGCAATTAAATATATTAATAAAGTGCATCAAAACTTCTCTACATGTTGTACAGCATTTGCACAATGGGGAGCAGTGGAAGCTTTCAATCACGGAGATAGCTTTATAGACGATATGGTAAAAGAATTCAAAAGAAGAGGCGACTATTTGTATGAATCCCTATCAAAAATAGATGGGTTAAAGATGGTAAAACCAAAAGGTGCTTTTTATGCATTTCCTGATATTACATCCTTTGGCATGACAGAAGCAGATTTTTGTAGCTATTTAATGGAAATAGCAGGAGTTGTAGGTGTTCCAGGGACAGCCTTCGGAGATTACGGAAAGGGGCATGTTAGACTAGCATATTGTCGTTCTTATGAAGATATAGTAGAAGCATGTGATAAAATCAAAGCGGCTTTAGGAAAACTATAGGCAATAACTTAAATATAGAAAGAGGTATATCCATGAGATTTGATAAAGAAGTTATGAAGGATTTAATCGAAAAGAATTTATTAGACTTTGTAGGAACTAGAAGTGATACTAATTCTAAAGAGGAAAAAAATATAGAGGGGTTCTTTAAACAATGGTTTTCTAAAATAGAATACTTTCAAAACAACCCTGAGCACTATGGATTATTTGAAATACCAGATGATTACTTAGGCAGAAAAGTACCTTGGTGTCTATTAAAGGGAAAAGGTAAAGACACTATTGTATTTATCCATCACAATGACATCGTTGAAACAAAAGATTATGGGACTTTAGAACCTCTTTGCTTGAAGCCCTATGAATTAATGGAGTCTTTTAAGGTAGGGAAAATGCAACTTCCTTCTTTGGCAAAGGAGGACCTTTTAAGTGGTAAATGGATTTTTGGACGTGGAGTTAGTGATATGAAAGGTGGGGGCTCTATTCAACTATCATTGATTGAAGAATATAGCAAAGATTCAAGCTTTAAAGGTAATATTGTTCTAATTTCTGTGCCAGACGAAGAAAATTTATCCGCAGGTATGAGGGGTGCTGCTCTTCATCTAAAAGCACTAAAGGATAAATATGATTTAGAATATAAATTGATGTTAAACTCAGAACCTCATGAGCGAGGAGATGATTTGAGACCTACCCTATATGATGGTTCTATTGGCAAGATTATGCCTGTTGTATATGTCCGTGGAAAGCTTGCACATGTTGGTCAAGTATATTCAGGGTTAAATCCAATTAATTTACTATCTGAGATTATTCGTAGAACAGAATTAAATCCAAACTTTATAGAGAAGGTTGGCAATACTACTAATCCACCACCAACGTGGTTATATCATAAAGATAGAAAAATGGTTTATGATGTATCATTACCAATTGCTTCCTGTGGATATATGAGTATACTTCCATTGAAAAGGACTCCAAAATCACTAATGGATGAGTTGAAAAACATTAGCATCCAATCATTTGAAAAAGTAATTGAAGATATGAATGCAAGTTATAAGGCATATACAAATATAGCAGGCTTAGAATTTGAAAAGTTTACTTGGGAACCTAATGTTAAATTTTATTCTGAATTATATAGTGAAGCTATTAAGGATTCAGGTGAAGATTTTGAGAGTGCCTATGAGAACCTCATGGTAGAAATAAAGGAAAAATTTAATTCAAATAAGATCACAACAATAGAAGCAGCAAATACCATAATTGAAAAGACCTTAAAATATGTAAAAGATGTATCTCCATGTGTTATTCTTGCACTTACACCACCATATTATCCAAGTACAAACAATAACATGCTCGGAGAAAAATCAGCTATAATTTATGAAATCATAGAATATATCAAAACATATGCAAAAGATCATTTACATGAAGAGTATATAGTGCAAAACTATTTTACCGGTATTTCAGACTTAAGCTATTCTATGTTTGTATCAGATCAAAGCAATATTGATTATATAGCAAATAATATGCTTATGTGGAAAGATATATATTATATTCCTCTAGAGGTGATTAAGGAAATCTCCATGCCTGTAATAAATATAGGTCCTTGGGGTAGAGATTTACACAAATATACAGAGAGAGTATATAAAGAAGACTTATTTTACAAAACACCAAAATTGATCGATTTATTTGTATCAAGACTATTGGAAAATTATTAGGGGGAATATAAAATGGGAAGAAAAGTTGTTCTAAGTAGTGTATTAATAGACGACCCAACCTATGAACGAAAACTGATCGAAGGCGCTGGGCTAAATTTAGTATTTGTACCAAATAGCGATCAGGAAAGATTCTTAAAAGAAGTAGTAGATACAGATGCAGTTATCACAGCAGATAAGCCAATTACAAAGGAAATCATTGATTCCATGAAAAATTGTAAAGTCATTGTTAGACAAGGTATTGGTTATGATACTATAGACCTTATAAGTTCAAAAGAAAAGGGTATTGCAGTATGCAATATTCCTGACTATAGCATAGAGGAAGTATCAGATTTTACTCTTGCTCTAATGTTAACAATATTAAGACACACTAATGTTTATGATCAACACACAAGGAAAGGTATATGGGATATACAAAGCGTCCATACAGTAAGTGGTTTCCCTGCGATGAGAAGATTCTCAACACAAACACTTGGAATATTTGGCTTTGGAAGGATTGCAAAATTAGTTGCAAAAAAGGCAAGACCTTTTGGATTTAAGATAATTGCAACAGATCCTTATGTTGATCCTAAGGTAGCAGAAGATATGGGTGTACAATTGGTTGATTTTGATACTGTAGTAAGAGAATCAGATATCATGTCTATCAACACTCCTTTGACATCAGAAACAAGACACCAATTTAATATTGAAGTATTTAAGAAAATGAAACCAACTGCATTTATTGTAAATACAGGAAGAGGTCCACTTATTAAAGAGGATGATTTGTATGAAGCTTTGAAAAATAAAATTATTGCAGGAGCAGCAATCGACGTAACTGAAACTGAGCCATTGCCAGTTGATAACAAGTTGTTTACATTAGACAATTTAATTATTTCACCTCATGCTGCTTTCTTTACATCTGATTCCTTGGAAGAATTGAGAAGAAGGGCATGTGAAGAAGTAATTCGAGTTTTAAGTGGACAAGAACCAGAAAATAGGGTAAATAAATAAAGTAAAGTTAAGCTGTACATCTTGATTGTACAGCTTATTTAATCTTCTTGACTGAATAGGAAAGAAAAGATAATATATATATATATAAGAGGTTGGAGGAGGTTTTATATGAGACAATTACCTCAAATAAAGTCGAAAGGTACTTTGGCTGAAAGAACATATGATATATTAAAAAATGCCATTGTAGAGCTGGAATTAAAGCCAGGGGAATTGATCACGGAAGAAGATATTTCAGAACAACTTGGTGTTTCCAGAACACCCATTAGGTCTGCCCTTAATCGCCTTTTACATGAGGAATTAATTGAAATGATTCCTGGAAAAGGAACTTTTGTAGCACAATTAACTAAAAAACAGATTGATGATTTGCTAAGTATTCGAGAATTGCTAGAAAGCCTTTCTATTCAATTAGCTGCTACTCTAAGGACAGAGGAAGATTTAGAAAAAATCGAGTATATATTATATAAACAGGAACAATCTTTTACTGGACAATTTAAGAGTCAACAAGATTTTTTGACCTTTGATTCAGAGTTCCATTGTTTGATAGCAGAAATTAGCCAAAATAAATATCTAGAAAAACAATTATTGCAAATCCTAAATAACTGTAGACGTTATCTAAATGCTACAACCATAGATATAATTATGCCAGATGTCTTGAAAGAACATAAAGAATTATATGAGCAGATTAAAAATCAAGATGTAGAAAAAGCAAAGTTATGTATGCAAAAACACATTGATAATATCAGAACCCGTATGATTGAGAATTTAAATTATGATGATATAAAATGAAATATCCATTAGGAAACCTAAGCTATTAGATTTTCTAATGGATATTTTCATCTTTTGTATCTTGCAAATTTTATCTTTTGTGTGGAGAGGTTTGTCCTCTTATTCTCTTTATACCCCTCAACGGTATGTTAAAACATTAACTTTTAATTTTTTTAAATTTTTATAGTTTCATGTCACCAGGTTTTATAAATCCTTTTTTTCTCATCCATTCTGATACACCAAGAGATATTACTCCTGGTAATATAAAATGCATTATAATAATTAGAATTAATGTCTTTGGTGTAGCGCCCATTGCATCTATGGTAGAAAATTGACCTACTAGGCCACTAGTTCCCATACCGGCACCCATACTAGTTCCTTGCATTTTGAGTATATAAGTGGATATAGGTCCCAATATGGCAGATGAAATTATGGCTGGTATCCAAATTCTTGGATTCTTTATTATATTTGGGATTTGTAACATCGATGTACCTAAGCCCTGAGCAATAAGTCCTCCAAATCCATTCTCCCTATAGGATGCTACTGCAAATCCTATCATATTAGCTGCACATCCCACAGTACTAGCTCCTGCTGCAAGTCCTGACAGCCCTAAGGATATTGCAAGAGCTGCTGAGCTTATAGGAAGTGTAAGAACTATTCCCATTACTACTGATACTATTATTCCCATTGGTATAGGGTGCATCTCTGTTGCTTTATTGATAATCCCTCCAAAGAAATTCATTATCATAGTCATATATGGAGCTACGTATTGACCAACAAATCCACCTATTATAATAGTAGCTAACGGAACTAATACTATATCAACTTTAGTTTTTCCGCTAATTAGCTTTGAAAATTCTGCACCTATTAAGGCTGCAATGAAAGCTCCCACAGGCTCTCCTGTATTTATAATTGCTGTAGCACCGTCAAATGTAATACTTCCTGCACCAATTGCTCCCACTACTACAGAAGCAAAAATGCCTAAAGGTGGAGCACCTACACTATATGCTACCCCTGCACCAATTGCTGGTCCCATCAATTTTTGTGCTATAGAACCAAAATTAATGAGTTGCTCCATATTAAATAATGTACCTATTTGTTTAATTATTAGTCCAATAAGTAAAGATGAAAAAAGTCCCCAAGCCATGCCATTTAATACCTTAACAAAATAATTCTGTATGCCACCCTTTGATTTTGCCATTTGAACATCCCCTTGCTCATTTGTATTTACAGCTGTCTTGTCACCTGTAACTATAAATATACCATCCTAGTCTTCTTTTATCAAGTATTTTTTTTCTAAAAGGACTTCCTTTATTCTCCTTAATGTATCTTCATCATCTACTTCTATAGTATGTAGATGAACACCACCTGTCAGAGAGGATAGCGGCTCTGCTTTAGTAGTTTCTAAACTATCTATAAATAATTCTAAATCATGTCTAGATCCTATTTGTAATTGAGACTTTATTTCTCCATATAAGGGATGCTCTACTATTACATCTATAACCCTTCCCCCTAGATCAACTATTGTTCTAAGTTCCTCTTCTAGCTCAATATTATTTTTGTGAGTACAAACTATGGTCTTCGTTAATCTTCTTTTTTCATGGATTTTAGGTATTAAATATCCTTGAGGGGTAGCAAGTATATTTTCTCCTCTAGCCCTTAATATTGCAATATCTTGAACTATTACCTGTCTACTGACTTCTAGCTGTTCAGATAAATCTGTTCCTTTAATGGGTCCTTCTGCTAACTCAAGGATATTAAGTATTTCCTGTCTTCTCTCATTTGCATCCATAGATTTTCCCCCCTTTTATTCAGTGAATAACTAATAGCTGAAAAGATTAAAAAATATTTTATTCTATTATGGTTTTATAATTATTCACTTTTCACTCTTCACTATTCACTATAATTTACTCCCATCTAAGGTCATGTCCATAAAATTTAAGTGGAATAAATTTATCTAATATCCTTGAAAATACTCTATCTGTATAGGTCTCAGATATTTCTTTTGGTGTCAAGTTAGTTGATATTATTGTCTTCTTACCTGCTATTATTCTGGTATTTACAATATTAAATATTTCTGCATTTGTGAAAGTATTAGCTACTTCTGTACCTAAGTCATCAATAATTAGTAAATCTGCTTCAAATAGTAATTTATATTGATAATCATTGTTATCTTTACCATCTTTCCCAAATCTATGTCTTTCTATTATTTCTAGTATTGTAAAGGCGGTTTGGTATATTACTATTTTATTTTTATCTAGTAGAGATTTAGCCATACAATTGCATAGAAAGGTCTTTCCCAATCCTGTTGTTCCATAGAATAACAGATTCTCCCCATTATTTTCATTAAAATTGCTAATAAAGCCTTCCGCAATGCCTACTATATCTATCATATTTTCCCTAGGTGTCATCCTTTCATTTCCAAAGGGCTCATCTTTAAATATATTAATATCAAAGGTCTTAAAGTTTTCTTTCTGGAGAACATTTTCTATATTAGACATCTTATAAGCACGAGATACTAATGCCTGTTTCAAACAATTACATTGATTACCATTGTCTAGATACCCTGTATCTTTACAAGTTTCACAATCATACCTTATATCCATATAATCTACAGGAATATTAGATTCCGTCATTAAATAAGCTTTCTCCATCTTCAATTTTTCAATTGTTTTCCTTGCCTTTTCTACACTTTCTTTATAGTTGTCAGGATTGCCTATTATATATTTAGACACAGAAAGTCCAGTTCTTAAAATATCCTCATCTATTCTTTTAATTGCTGGTATCTTTTTATAGACTTTTTCTTTTCTTATTCTCTGTTCATGTAGTTGTCTATCTCTTTTTCTTTCATATTCAATTGATAACTCTTTTAATATATCCTTATACATACTTATACTTCTCCTTTTGCCTTCTGATTATAGGCTTCTCTCTTCCTTCTTGCAATACCTTCCAATTCTTCTGAGGTATATTTATCCGTTCTTTGCTCAAAATTATGAAACCTTGTCTTAAGTGGAACGTTCTTTATTTGAGAAGGTTTTGCCACCTTATATTCTTTTTTCTCTTTAGGCTTATCCTTTTCTTCAATATCTTCTAAGGTCTTTATATTCTTTTCATTCCAAGATTTTAATACTCCATCAATATAATTAACGCTAGGATTTGCAGTCTTAGATGAAGATTCACATCCTTTGAGGACCATTTCTAAAGAGAATTTATATTCTTCAAACCATTTGTCAATAACTTTCATCTCACCCTGTGAAATAGTTCTATTATCGAATCCTAAGGCCCTCATAACTTTTTGATATCTATAAAACTTTTCATCCTGAGTTCTAAAATGTTCTATTACTGTTTCCATGTTTGTAAGTCCACTATCATACCAGTTTCTTATAATTCCCTCTATATAATTTACATTTCTAACTCCTTTTCTTTCAACTCCATAAGAAAAGGCCTTTTCGATTACATCTGGATTCATATTATAATCTTGTATCCAAGATAATATTTTTTGTTTCTCCGTAGTTTGGGTTTGCCTTCTCATTATATCATCTATACGATTAAACATTTTATTTATTGCAGGTATTTGATTTGCGTCTATTAAATCTTGAGGCGTAATTGATTTTGGTTTTTTAATGGTTTCTTCCTTATTATTAAATAAACTAAGGTTATTTTTTATGTACAATTGCTTTAGATTCAAGAATTTTACCTTGTAATTATATTTATCTTCTTCATTCACTGCTATCTTTTTTATTATTCCTTTACTTTCCCAAAAGTCCCAAGCTCTTAATACATCTTCCAAAGGTATTTCTAAATGTTTTGCTATTATCTGATTATTTACCTCTATCTTCTCATCTCTGTCATGAGCATATTTATATCCTAATAGATATACCTTAACATAGGTTCCATTCGCCATTGGCATAAAATCATTTATAAATATATTTTCTATAGGAGTATCTCCTAAATCCATATCTGTAGTTTCAAGGGTGAAACTCATATTATCAACTCCAATAATATCATTATTTCCTTAGTTCAAAAAATCTTTTCTTATTCAAGACCATTTTGTAAATATAATTATATATCTTTTTATCTGTTATTACAAAAGAAGATTTTTCTTCTAAGTAATAGATGCTAGATAAATCTAATTCAGAGTCAAAAAATTCATCTAAATAGTATCCAATAGGCTTAAATCCAATCTTTTGATAAACTCTGTAGGCTCTTTTATTGAATTCAGCTACTTCTAATATCATTTTCTTCATTTTCATATCGGTAAAATAATGCTTTAAAAATGTATCTAAAATTTCTGTTCCATATCCTTTATTTACCTGATTTGGATCTAAAACTATACCTAGTGTGGATTCTCTTTTAATTACTTTTATATCCTTAATCCCCATATATCCTATCAATTTTCCTTCTTCATTTCTTATACCATAATATTTATTAAATAGTCTATTTGCCTTCATTGCATACCATATCTTTATTTCCTTATCATTCATTGGTGGAAAATTATAGTCCTCTATTAAAGGATTTTCGTGAGTTCCCCATTCCCTCATAAGAAATACATCTTTAAGTTGTAACTCTCTAATGATAATTCTTTTCCCCTTTATTTCCAACTTTATCACCTTCTTGATAAAATTATTACTTCGAGAATTGACCTCCCGAAGTAAAATAAGTCTAGTTTAAAATTTCAAATAATCCACTACTCCATTATTATCCATCCATTGTTTCTTAGATTCCATCAATATTTCTATATCATCATCTAATTTACCATATATTCTAGAGTAAGTCTTTTGAAAAAACAACAAATCGTTATATGTTAAATAAGGATAGTCATTTCCACCCATTGTTCCATCAGGTCTGTAGGAATAGTGCAGATTTTTATCTGTTTTTATCCATTTATCTCTAGTAATTTTTACCCCTTTTAACATTTTTAATCCTATATCTTCAAAAGATTTTTCATTTTCTATTTCATACATCTTTAAAAACCAATTTGCTGCATGAATATGATGATTTAGAGATACATGAGTAGGCTTATACATTGCTTTATAAGCATAATCTTGTACCAACCATCCTTCTTCTCCATCTGTATTAAAAACCTTATAATGATTTTTATAAATATGATTTGAATAATAATTGGCTAATTCTAAATACGAATCTCTAAATTTAGAATAACCAAACTTTTTATATGCTTCTAGATAAGTATCCCCAATGTCTGCATTAAATCTTGTATCAAAGAAACCTGCTCCTATGTCATAATCAGTTTTTAGCCAATTACTTTCAGGCAATGTGGGTAAATATCCTTCTTCATTTATATTATCTGAACCTATAAGCAAGAAGGATCTTCCTAATATATCTGCTGCAAGGCTTCCTCCAGTTTTTATCCAAGATTGAACTATATACATGGAAGGATTTCTCCAAAATGAATTTTCAGTAGCTGGTCTATAGGAGTCTGGGCTTTTATAATAATAACCATCCTCTGCAAGCCTTGAGTTATTGCTTATATCGTAGTTACTCCATATTTTTCTTTGGTTTTTATCATCTAAGTTTACTAATCTTTTATCAGAGCCTACTCCCCACATTATACCATGATAATCTTTCATGTTTTTATAGTTATAGGTTACTTTCCAGTATCCCTCTTGTTTTTCAATTTCAACTGGATATATTTCTGGATAGCTATCTTTTGTACCATTTCCCAAATCCTTATAAGAATAAGCTTGGGAAAGTATCATACTGTATTTATCTGTTTCTACTATTAATATGGTTTTTAATGGCAATTTGCCATCTTTTAGCTCTCTTGATATTAGTTTCTTATTTTCATCAAAATAATTTATTTTGCCCTTATCTCCTGGGATAAGATAGGATGTAGTATAATTCCCTTTATTTGAATTAAAATCTACTCTTCTTATGAAGAAATGTCCTTCACCTGTATAACTAATATTTCTTTGTTCATAAGAAATATCTCTTATTCTATATTTAGTTGTTATATCAGAAACATTTTCAAATTCATTATTTATATATGACTCACTATTAACTAAAGGAGGTTTACTGCAACTTAACAATGATAATATTATAAATATAAAAATAATCTTAACAATAAGGTTTTTCATCAAAACCCTCCTTTGTGATTACTATTTATTTATATTATTACCCTTCTCTAATCATATTAACAAATTTCGTGAATTCTTTCTTAAATACCAACTCTATACTTCCAGTTGGTCCATTTCTATGTTTTGCTATAATCACTTCTCCAATATTTTTCTTTTCTGAATCGTCATGATAATATTCATCTCTATACAAAAATAATACAACGTCAGCATCTTGCTCTATAGCTCCAGATTCCCTCAAGTCAGATAATATAGGTCTATGATCAGCTCTAAGTTCTGGTGCACGGCTAAGCTGTGATAAAGCTATTACAGGACATTCCATTTCCTTAGCTAAAGCTTTCAATCCCCTAGATATAGCTGATATTTCTTGCTGTCTGCTCTCTTGATGTCCATCCAGTTGCATCAACTGTAAATAGTCTATCATTACAAGATCTAGACCCTTCTCTATCTTTAACCTTCTACATTTTGCTTTCATTTCCATTAAGGAGATTCCAGCAGTATCATCTATGAAAATATTTGCTTGAGATAAAGGACCCATGGAGTTTATAACTTGAATCCACTCTTCTTCGGATAATCTTCCTGAAATTATCTTTTGAAGATCCACATGTGCTGTAGCAGAAATCATTCTTTGTACTAATTGCTCTTTGGACATCTCTAAAGAAAATATCGCTACATTAGCATTAGCCTTTAAGGCGGCATTAGTCACGATATTTACAGATATGGCAGTTTTTCCCATAGAAGGTCTAGCTGCCAATAAAACCAAATCTGATTTTTGTAGTCCTGATAGTTTATTATCCAAATCTATAAACCCTGTTGTTAAACCTGTTAAACTTCCTTGATTTGCAGCCCTTTCTTCTATTTGAGAGAAACTAGATAATAACACTTCGTTAAGAGGTGAAAAGCCTTCTCTATGCCTACCTTGAGTAATATCGAATATAGATTTTTCTGCCTTTTCTATTATGGAATTTACTTCATCAGAGTTTTCATAAGACTTAGCTATTACATCATCACAAGACTTAATCAGTCTCCTAAGTATTGATTTCTCTTCCACTATCTTACAATAGTATTTAACATTAGCAGTGGTAGCTACTGCACTTGATAGATTTGCCAGATAAGTGACTCCTCCAGTATTCTCTAATGTTCCTCTCCTTTTAAGTTCCTCTGATAACGTAATTAAGTCTACTGGTTCATTTTTATTAAATAAGACTAATATCGCTTCAAATATTTCTCTATTAGCTTCTTTATAGAAGTCATCTGGTCTAATTATTTCTATTACAGTGTTTATAGCTTCTTTATCTAAAATCATAGCTCCAAGAACAGATTGCTCTGCCTCTAAGCTATGGGGAGGAATGCGTCCAATTAATTGGTTTTCCACTTTTCCCACCTCATTATTGTTCTTTTACGCTAACATTTAATTTTGCTAACACCTCAGCATATACTCTTACATCTACACTGGTCACACCAAGGGATTTAATATTATCCTTTAGCTCTATTTTTCTTTTATCTATATCTATTTTATGTTGTGACTTTAATGCATCAGCTATATCCTTAGAAGTAATGGAACCAAAAAGTCTCCCACCTTCTCCAGCTTTTCCTTGAATTACTACTGTAATATTTTCTATTTTTTCTTTAAGCTTTAAAGCTTCATTATGCTCATTCTTCTTTCTTTCTTCTTCTTTTGCCTTTTCTTCTTTCCATTTCTTTAGATTAGCTGGTGTAGCCTCTATTGCATCTCCTTTTGGCAACAGGAAGTTTCTAGCATAGCCATCCTTTGCATTTACTAACTCTCCTTCTTTACCCAAACCTTTTACATCCTTTAATAAAATTACTTTCATTCTTCCTCACCTTCCCTTAAAAATTTATCTATGGTTTCTGTAAGTATATTTTCCGCTTCATCCATGTTTACATTATCTAATTGAGTACCAGCACTAGTCAGATGACCTCCACCGCCAAGGCTTTCAAGTATTAATTGTACAGAAATATTTCCTAAAGACCTTCCACTAATATGAAGTTTATGATTTACATAAGTCATTACAAATGAAGCCTCAACACCATTTATATTAAGTAATTCATTCGCAGCTTGTGCAGCTATTAGGAGTGAATCTTCCATTTGAGCTTCAAGCCTACCTATAGCTATTTTATCAAAAATAATCTTTGAAGATTTTATTACTTCTGCCTTATATATAAATGTATTATAATCATCTCTAAATAATTGTCTTACTACTGTAGTATCTGCTCCTGCCCGTTTTAATGTAGAAGCTGCCTCAAAGGTTCTAACTCCTGTTTGAAAACTAAAGTTCTTCGTATCTACTGTAATACCTGCCATTAATGCCTCTGCTTCAAATTTTGTCAAATTAATTTTATCACTCATATAAGACAATACCTCTGTAACTAATTCGCAAGTAGAAGATGCATAGGGTTCTAAATACGTTAAAACTGGATCTTTGATAAATTCTACTCCTCTTCTATGATGATCTATAACTACTACTTTAGATATGATATCTAGTATCTCTGGTGCCTCTGTAAAGCTTGGTTTATGGTTATCTACTACAACCATCAAAGAGCTATCATTTGCTAATAGTAGGCCTTCTTCTGGGGTTATTATCTGATCTAAAATTTGAGGCTCTTCCTTTACCATTTTATCATAAATATTCTTAATAGAAGGATTTTCACCACTTAAAATCAAATATCCTTCCTTATTCCTATCCTTCACCGCACGTAACACCCCTATACCTGCACCAAAGGAATCCATATCTGGGTTTTTATGCCCCATTACAAATACTTTATCTGCTTGGTCTATAAGTTGTCTTAGTGCATATCCTATTACCCTAGACTTTACCTTATTTCGTTTTTCTATAGCCTTTGTTTTTCCACCATAAAAGCTTAATTGATTTCCAGCTTGAACTACAGCTTGATCTCCTCCTCTACCTAAGGCAATGTCTATAGCTGCTCTTGCTTTCTGATAGGATTCAAATGGATTATTCCCTTCTGCTCCAACCCCCATACTTAATGTAATAGGTATTGTATTTCCTAAATCTAATTCTCTTATTTGATCAAGTATGTCAAATTTCTTACTTTCTATATTTCTAAATCCATTATTTTCTATAATAATAAAATATTTATCGTTCTCATATTTCCTTATAATCCCATTATATTTAGCAAAATAAGAGTTAATATTTTTATCTATCTCTGCCATTACTAATGGTCTATTTATTTCTGGAGTGTTGTTTTTTACATCATCATAATTATCTACATATGCTAATACTACTACTAATTTTTCTCTATTATATCTTTGCTCTAAACTTACTAAGCTTGTATTATCTACCCAATAAAGCATTACTATCATACTATTGGTGCTATTTGTTTTTTTTGTATCCACTAGATTTGGATATACCTTATAATTCTTCTCTCCATACTTTATATCCAATGGCTTCATATCATTTTCTTTAAATATGCCATCTAAATTAAGTCCTGGTATTAGATCAGATATTTTTTCGTTTAATAAATCTGTTTCA
Organism: Tissierella carlieri; assembly: GCF_018917285.1. Lineage (NCBI taxonomy): Bacteria > Bacillati > Bacillota > Tissierellia > Tissierellales > Tissierellaceae > Tissierella > Tissierella carlieri. Next base: position 126,137 of record NZ_JAHLOH010000027.1, read on the forward strand.
CCCATCATCTTTAGAAAAGGCGTATTATACCAAGATATATTTCTATTCTCATCTAACATAACTAGAGGAAAAGGCATATTAAATATCGCATGTTTGGTTGCAGATTCAAATTCATCTCCCAATCCTTCTACATACTTTTTAAATTCCTTTTCTCTCCTACCAACACTTCTTATATTATAGAAAATCAAATAACCTATTAAAACAATGCCTATTACAGAAAGTATGGGTTGATAGAATGATAAAACAATGATTAATAAACCAATTGTTATGAGGTAAATATAGCTATCCTGCCATTCAAATATCTTTTTATTTTTCATATTTATCCTCCTATAAGGATTTTGGTCTCCTTATTTTTCTTATATCAAAGATTGTATCTAATATACCTATAAAAAATATTATACTACTTATAGGTATAAATACGATATTTAAAGATAAGATTAAAATCCTGAATATCAAACGCATTTTAGCCTTAATTAAAAGGAAATCTAATACTGCCAATCCTTGGATAAAAAATATAAAACCAACTAAAAACGTAAGGTTAAATAACAATGCTTCATGGTATTGTATCTCTAATTTTTTTATTATAAATGCTGTTAAAAGCATTACTCCAATTCCAGGAATAATATTATTAGGTAATTTAAACCTAGAAAATCTTTGGAGGTTAACAGTACCATATCCCATTTTCCTAAGTATTATTGATGAAAAAAACAAATTAGCATAACTTACACTCAAGGAGAAGATCGCCATTAATGATGGAATCAGTACGATTATTGTCTTATAAGTACTTTCCAATAAATCTGCTGTTTGAAGAATTTCATACTTTGTCATTCCCATTTCATTCAACATATCTATTTGCATAGCTAATATCTGTCTAAAATTTTCTTCTAATTGTTTCACAAAATTTAGATTTAATATTGTTCCTTCAAAAGATATAAGAATTAAAAAGGAAAGAAAGAATGCTACAGTAGAAATTAAAATGGTGTCAAAACCACTTTTTCTATTGTTGATACAATAGTTTATGGCAATGCTCAGCGGTGCGAATATTAAAATAAGCGAAGCTGCTGATGAAAATCCAAGAAGTGCACCCACTATTAAAGATGATGCTATTATGCTTATTATATTGGTATATATACCATTTCTTACACCTAAAACTACAAATGGTAGCGGAATAAATAACATTAGTAAAGGCACGAAATGAATTCCATAGACTATGTATAAAGCCATAATAGATATTACAACTATACTCTCAACAGTACTTTTCTTTATCTTACCATTATTATTCAAAAATTTCACCTCTAATCTTTATGTTGATCAATAAATTCAAGCAATATACTTAAATCTCCATACCATCTTTCTATTTTGTGCTCCTCTATTAAGTTGAGTTTAATATTATCTCTTAATGCGGCTTCTATACCTTCATAACTTAATCCTAATCTTTTACCTAAAAGTAAAGATTCTAATATAAGATTGGAAATAATATCTTCAAGATTTTCTCTTGTATTTTCTTCTCCATTTGCCAAAGTAGTATAAAGATTAGCAACAGTAGTAAGTAGTTGAGCTTTAAGCCATTCTACAGTTTTCATATTCTTTATAATATCTATGTCTTTATTTTTCATCCCATTCCCATCCTTTAATTTTATATTTTGGCCTTATTAAAATAATACAAAGTATGGGGACATAAGTCAAATAAAAAGTCTTAAAATTTCCCGCAGTTTCGCAACTCAAATCTATTTACTCGCTACCTCTATCTACCCCGTAGGGCATAATTCAGTGGTGTCCGCTAGGACCTATCGTTCGCTAAGTTAGGTCATAAAAAAAGAGAGGGTATCCTCTCTTATTCTGCACTATATGGTAATAATGCTACTTGTCTTGCTCTTTTTATAGCTGTTGTAAGCTCTCTTTGATGTTTTGAACAGTTTCCAGAGATTCTTCTAGGAAGAATTTTTCCTCTTTCTGTTATATATTTTTTAAGCTTATTTATATCTTTATAATCTATATGAGTTGATTTGTCTACACAAAAGCTACAAACTCTTTTTCTTGGTTTAAATCTTCTTTGCATCTTCTTACCCTCCTTCTAGAATGGAATGTCATCATTATCAGTGGGATGAAAGCCTTCTATACCGCCAAAATCTAGGCTAGTATCATTAAAGTTCTGAGATCTATTTGCATCTCCCCATTCTAAGAATTCAACATTGTTAGCTACAACATCTGTTGTATATCTTCTAACACCATCTTTTTCATAAGAACCCGTTTGAATTCTGCCTTGAATACCTACTAATCTACCTTTTACTAAGTAATTAGCACAGTTTTCAGCAGGTTTACCCCATACAACTATGTTGATAAAATCTGCTGTAGGTTGATTTTTAGATTCCATTTCTTGTTTTTTCTCTCTAGAAAGCCCCCTGTCAACTGCTATGCTAAATCTAGCAACTGCAGTACCACTTCCAGGTATATACCTTAGTTCAGGGTCTCTTGTCAATCTTCCTATTAATACAACATTATTCAATATTCTCACCTACCCTTAGATTATTCATCTTCTCTAATGATCATGTGTCTCATAATGCTGTCAGAAATTCTAGCAACCCTATCTAATTCTTTTACTGCCTCCGGTGTACCTTCAAAATTCATAAGTACATAGTATCCTTCGCCAATATCATCAATTAGATATGCAAGCTTTCTAGTTCCCCACTCATCAATGTTTGTAATAGTTCCTTCCTTTTCAATTATACCCTTGAATCTGTCAAGAACTTGAACTCTCTTTTCCTCTTCATTTGGTAAAAAGATAAACACTGCTTCGTATTTTCTCATATGTTTCACCTCCCTATGGACTGTCGGCCCTATCCTAAAGATAGAGCAAGGATTTACCAAAGTATTATATCATTAATAAATAAAGTATGCAAGAAATTTAAAATACTTTTTATAAAATAATTATGTCCAGATTTTACATAAACTTAACATTATCATAACAATAGATTTAACATTCTCCTTATATACTGAAAACAAATAAAGAAATTAAAGGGAGGAAATAAAGTGAAAAAGATAGTTATTTTAGCATTATCATTTGTTTTAGTGGCATCACTTCTTGCAGGATGTAAATCAAATAATCAAGGCGGAGAAAATGTAAATACTGATAATAATAAAAATGGATTTGATACATCAAATGAAATCGTAGTAGTTACTAGAGAAGAAGGCTCTGGTACTAGAGGTGCATTTGTAGAGTTAACAGGAGTAGAGGAAAAAGATGGCAGTGGTAAAAAAGTTGATAGAACTACAAAAGAAGCTATCACTCAAATGAAAACAGATACTGTACTTACAACAGTTGCTGGAAACGAATATGCAATAGGCTATGTATCAACAGGTTCTCTTAATGATACAGTAAAAGCGTTGAATGTAGATGGTATAGCTCCTACAACTGAGAATATCAAAAATGGAAGCTATAAAATAGCCAGACCTTTTAATATAGCAACAAAAGGTGAAATTTCTGAAGTATCTAAGGATTTTATAGATTTTATAATGAGCAAAGAAGGACAAGAAGTTGTTTCAAAAAACTATATAGCTATAGATGATAATGCAGCCCCATATAGCGGTTCTAAACCAAGTGGTAAGATAGTAGTAGCTGGTTCTTCATCTGTTACTCCAGTTATGGAGAAGCTTAGAGAAGCTTATATTGCAATTAATCCAAATGCTCAAATAGAGGTACAACAATCTGACTCATCAGCTGGTATGCAAGCTGCTATAGATGGTACTGCTGATATAGGAATGGCCTCAAGAGCTTTAAAAGACAGTGAAAAAGCAGAACTTAAAGATGTTGCTATCGCATTAGATGGTATCGCAATAATTACTCATCCAGCAAATACTTTAACTGATATATCTTTAGAAAATGTAAAAAATGTATTCATAGGTGAACTTATTAACTGGAGCGACATTAAATAGAGGGTGATTAAATGAAAACAAAATTCTTTGAAAAGCTTATGGAGATAATATTTTTTATCTCCGCTTGTGCTTCTATAGTATCAGTAATTTTAATATGTTATTTTATGTTTGCCAATGGAATACCGGCAATTGGAAAAATTGGAATATTTAATTTCTTACTTGGTAAGGATTGGTCTCCTTCAAATATCCCACCATCATTTGGAATATTTCCTATGATTGTGGGAAGCATCTATGTAACGGCTGGTGCTATAGTTCTTGGAGTGCCTATTGGGATTTTAACTGCCATATATCTAGCGAAGTTTTGCCCAAAGCAAGTTTATAAATTCTTAAAACCTGCAATAAATCTAATGGCTGGAATTCCATCTATAATATATGGATTTTTCGGTCTTGTTGTGTTAGTGCCTTTGACTCGAGAATTATTTGGTGGTACAGGAAGTAGTATACTAACAGCTTCTATACTTCTTGGCATAATGATTTTGCCAACCATAATAGGCCTTTCAGAAGCAGCTATTAAATCAGTACCTAGCAGCTATTATGAAGGGGCTATTGCCTTAGGTGCAACCCATGAATATTCAATATTTTTCGCAATGCTGCCTGCAGCAAAATCAGGAATCCTTTCATCTATAGTCCTTGGAATTGGTAGAGCAATAGGAGAAACCATGGCAGTAATTATGGTAGCTGGAAATCAAGCTCGTATGCCTAAAGGATTATTAAAAGGAGTACGTACTTTAACTGCTAATATTGTAATAGAAATGGGCTATGCAGCTGAACTTCATAGAGAAGCATTAATCGCAACTGGGGTAGTATTATTCGTATTTATACTACTTATAAATGGATTATTCTCTGTTCTTAAAAGGAAGGTGGCCTAATTGAATAGATTAAGTAAATTGATTAAGGGACTTGTCATATTTTCAGCTTTTGCAACCTTCTCTATACTATTTATTATCATTGGATATATATTAATTAAAGGTATTCCCTATCTAAAGCCTTCTTTATTTGCTTTAGAATATACTACAGAAAATGTTTCTTTATTTCCAGCAATAATCACTACTCTTATAATGACTTTTTTAGCATTATTAATTGCTTGTCCTATTGGCATATTCACTGGATTTTATCTTGTTGAATATGCAGAAAGTGACAATAGATTAGTTGAGATAATAAGATTAACAACAGAGACATTGTCGGGAATTCCCTCCATAGTATATGGTTTATTTGGATTGCTATTCTTTGTAACAACTTTAGGTTGGAGTTTTTCAATGGCTGCTGGGGCTTTTACTCTTGCAATTATGATCCTCCCCCTTATAATTAGAGCAACGGAAGAAGCCCTCCTAGCAGTGCCTAATACTCTTCGTGAAGCAAGCTTTGGTCTAGGTGCGGGTAAATTAAGAACTATATTCAAAATAGTTTTACCTACGGCTATGCCTGGAATATCTTCTGGCATTATCCTTGCAATAGGTAGAATTGTAGGTGAAACTGCAGCACTTATATATACTGCTGGTACAGTTCCACAGGTACCAAAAAACTTGTTTTCATCAGGTAGGACTTTAGCAATTCATATGTATTCCCTTTCCAGTGAAGGATTATATACTAACCAAGCATATGCAACTGCTGTAGTGCTTTTAATTGTTGTAATAGGAATTAATGGATTATCATCCTTAATAGCTAAAAAATTATCGAAAGGGGATTTAAATGGATAAAATTATAGTTGAAAATTTAGATTTATATTATGGGAGTTTTCAAGCTCTTAAAGATATAAATATTAATATAGAAAAAAATTTAATAACTGCCTTTATTGGACCATCTGGTTGTGGCAAATCTACATTTCTTAAGACTCTTAATCGAATGAATGATTTAGTTGAAGGATGTAGGATAGAGGGAAGTGTTCTATTAGATGGAAAAAATATATATAGTAATGGTAATGGCAATGGAAATATAGATGTAAATCTTCTAAGGAAACGTGTCGGTATGGTTTTTCAAAAGCCAAATCCATTTCCTATGAGTATATACGATAATATTGCCTTTGGTCCTCGCACACATGGTATAAAATCCAAAAATATTCTTGACCAAATTGTAGAGAAAAGCCTTATTAATGCTGCAATATGGGATGAAGTAAAGGATAGATTAAAAAAGAATGCCCTTGAATTATCTGGAGGACAACAGCAGAGAATTTGTATAGCAAGAGCTTTAGCTGTTGATCCAGAGGTATTGCTACTAGATGAGCCCACTAGTGCCCTTGACCCTATATCTACTGCTAAGATTGAAGACTTAGTTCAAGAATTAAAAGATAATTATACTGTCGTTATGGTAACTCATAATATGCAGCAAGCGACTCGTGTTTCAGATAAAACTGCATTTTTCCTATCAGGAGAATTAATAGAATTTGGAGCTACTGATGATATATTCTCTAAGCCAAGGGATAAACGTACTGAAGATTATATAACTGGAAGATTTGGATAAAATATATTTTTATTATCAATTATAGAAGGGGTGATGTATATGAGAAGTAGGTTCGATAAGGAATTAGATTTATTAAATGAAGAACTTACAGATATGGGTAGTATAGTTGAAAGTTCCATAGAGGCAGCAGTTACCGCTCTTATAGAGCAAGATGCCGAGCTTGCAAGAAGGATTGTGGAAAATGATAAAGAAGTAGATGATATAGAGAAAAGTATTGAAAGAAGATGTTTAAAGCTATTGCTACAGCAACAGCCTGTAGCTAGTGATCTAAGAATGATATCATCAGCATTAAAGATGATTACAGATATGGAAAGAATTGGAGATCAGGCTGCTGATATTTCTGAAATAACAATAAGACTTGTTGGGCAAAAATATATAAAGAAACTTAACCATATTCCTCAAATGGCGAAAGCTACAATAAAAATGGTAAGAGATAGTGTAGATGCATTTGTAAGAAAAGACTTAGAACTTGTAAAAACTGTTATAGACTATGATGATGAGGTTGATGGGTTATTTCATATTGTTAAGAATGAATTAATTGAGCTTATTAGGGAAAGTGTAGAAAACGGCGAGCAAGCTGTTGATTTACTTATGATAGCTAAATACCTAGAAAGAATTGGAGATCACGCAGAAAATATTGCAGAATGGGTTTATTATTCTATTACTGGAGAACATTATGTGAGGAATTTTGAATTACCTAAGTGACATTTGGCTATAAATTTAAAATTATGAATTAGAAAAGTTAAACCAAAGAAGAAATCTTACTCTTCTTTGGTTTTATAATATATCTTATATTATGTTTAATGATATAATTGAATTGTACGAATTGATTGTGAACTGTGAATTGTGCATTTTGCATTGTATGAAGGGGTGATTTTATGAAGACAATTTACTGTGTTGAAGATGATGAAAGCATTAGAGAATTAGTTATTTATGCATTAAAAAATAATGGATTTGAAGCTAAAGGTTTTGAATGTGCTGATGACTTATATAATGAGCTCCAATTTAAACTTCCAGACTTGATTGTACTCGATATAATGCTGCCCGGCGAAGATGGATATGCTGTGCTCGCCAATATAAGAAGAAATAACAGTACCAAAGATATACCAATAGTTATGCTTACTGCAAAAACCAGCGAGTATGATAAGGTAAAGGGTCTTGATATGGGAGCTGATGATTATATTTCCAAACCTTTTGGAGTAATGGAATTAATATCTAGAGTTAATGCCGTTCTTCGTCGTAGTATTAGATTAGAAGATAAGCAAAGTTTAATATCTATAGGTAATCTTTGTTTAGATGAAAAACGACGAATTGTAACAGTAAGTGAAAAGGAGGTAAATTTAACTTTTAAAGAATTTGAACTTCTACATTATTTATTAAAAAATAAAAATATTGTTTTATCTCGGGATAAAATAATGAGTGAAGTATGGGAAACTGATTTTGAAGGTGAAAGTAGGACTGTAGATGTTCATATTAGAACTTTGAGATTAAAACTTGGTGATGCTGGTAAAATTATTCAAACCATAAGAAATGTAGGATATAAGATAGGAGGTTAGGACTTGGATAAAAAAATATATTATAATTTGGCAGCTATAGCTACCATAACGGCGGTTATTACCTCCATTGTCTTAGTCTTTTTATTCTACGGATATTATAATCCAAAGGATATTAGAAGTAGTATTGACATCCATGTCTATGAATCTAATTCTGTACCACCAGAGAAACATTCCTCTTCCTTTTATGATTTGAAAGTAGATAATAAAGTAGTCAGAATATCTAGACCTATACAAGATATAAAATATGTTTTCATAGGTATATTACCTGCCATGGCAGGACTCTTAGTATTTATCTTAATATTTTTATATATTATCTCATCTATTTTAACATCAAAGATAATTAAACCTATACAACTAGCCTCTCATAATATCGAGAGTATATTATCTGGGGAAAATGTTAAGGAGGCTACAATATATGAAGAACTGGAGCCCTTCGTTAGAACTATTGAAATACAGAAAAAGGAAATTGAACATTATATTAAAAGTTTAAAAGAAGCAGAAAAAATACGAAGGGAATTCACTGCTAATGTATCACATGAATTAAAAACTCCTCTCACTTCTATTAACGGCTTTGCAGAAATGATAGAAACTGGAATGTCGAAAGGAGACGATATTCAAAAATCTGCTGCGATTATCCGAAAAGAAGGTAATAGGCTTTTAGGACTCATAGATTCTATTATTAAACTATCTCAACTCGATGATGTATCTATTAAAAGAGAAATTTCTTCAATAGATCTATTTTCTATAGCACAATTTGTGTCCTCCAATCTAGAAATTAATGCAAGGGAAAAAAATATATCTCTAAATGTAACTGGAGAAAGTACATTGATCAAAGGAAACCAGAGAATGATTGAAGACTTGGTCTTTAATCTAGTAGATAATGCTATAAAATATAATAAACCCAATGGTAAAGTAGATGTACAGATATTTTCCAATAATATATGGGGGGTTATTAAAGTTAGTGATACTGGTATAGGTATTCCTTCAGAGCATCAAAATAGAATATTTGAAAGATTTTATAGAGTAGATAAATCTCGATCGAAAAAGGTAAATGGTACTGGCCTTGGCTTATCCATAGTTAGACACACTGTAGAACACCATGAGGGTCAACTATCTCTTTCAAGTATTGAAGGTAAAGGAACTACTATAGAAATAAGGCTGCCTAAGGTTGATGTTTAATTGTTAATGTTAAATTAATAAAACCTTCATTCCTTAAAGTTTATCTCTCTAAGTAAAATGAAGGTTTTATCTTTATTTATTAATCTTCTAATTCAAAATTTATAACTATCTTATAGCATCTTTTATTACTTTTCCAAGTCTCTTGATACCCTCGACTATTCTTTCTTCATCCATGTTTGAATAATTTAATCTAAAGGTATTTTCATTTCCACCATTCGGGAAGAAAGATCCACCTGGAACATATGCAACATTTTGTTCTAAAGCCTTTAATGCTAATTCTCTAGCATTCATATATTCAGGTAGCACTACCCATGTAAATAATCCTCCCTCAGGATAGGTATAACTAACGCCTTCTGGAAATTCTTCTTCTATGGTTTTCATCATTACATCTCTTCTTTTTCTATATATATCAATTATTTTTTGAATATGTTCATCTATATTATAAAGTTCTAAGAATTTTGCTGCTTCCATTTGTGAAATAGTACTTGACTGAAGGTCAGCTCCTTGTTTCACAAGTATAAATTTGCTTAAAAATTCTGGTGCAGCTGCTACCCATCCAAGTCTTAAACCAGGGCAAAGAATTTTTGAAAAAGTACCTAAGAAAGCTACTCTTCCCTCTGTATCAAAATGTTTAACTGCTGGTAGGATTTCACCTTCGAATCTTAATTCTCCATATGGATTATCTTCAACTACTGCAACATTATATTTATTTGCTAATTCTACTAATTTAATTCTTCTCTCTACAGACCAAGTCTTGCCTGATGGGTTTTGGAAATCTGGAATAACATAAATAAATTTAATATTATCATTACTCTTAAGCACTTCTTCTAACTCTTCCATATTCATACCATCTTTGTCTGTAGATACTTCTATAAATTTTGGTTCATAAGCCTTAAATGCATTGATAGCACCTAGGTATGTAGGGCTTTCGCAAACTATGATGTCGCCTGGATTAATAAATATCTTAGCCACAAAATCAAGTCCTTGCTGGGACCCACTAGTCACTAATATGTTTTCAGCCTTAACATCTACCTTTACTTTTGCCATTCTTTTTGCTATAGCTTCCCTAAGTGGTTGATAACCTTCAGTCGGCCCATATTGCAATGCTTGAGCTCCTGTATTCTCTAAAACCTGTCTTCCAATTTTTATGAATTCTTCTATTGGAAATGATTCTGGGGCTGGCATACCACCAGCAAATGAAATAATATTAGGTTGTTGAGTTAATTTTAACAATTCTCTAATTTCTGAAGCCTTGATGTTGTCCATACGCTTTGCATAGTTTAATGACATCACACGCACCTCCATTAAATTTAGGTTTCGCTTATAACCTTAATTATAGTTTACTATTTAATTATGCAATTGTCTAACATTTTAATACAATTTGAGGGAAAAAACACAAAGTTCATCTATTGGGAATATTGCGAAAATAGATAAATTTTTTACATTTATTTTATTTTGACCTTGTTTGCTATAAGTAAATGTTATAAAATCAAATTATTATATTACTAGGAGGATTTTAGCATGAGAGATTTAATTACAGAGCCTAATAAGACTGGATTGTCAGGTTATAATCTAAAAATGATTGCTATTTTTGCAATGCTTATTGACCATATGGCTTGGGCATTTGTTCCAATAGGCAGTGTTTTAGGTCAAATAATGCATTTGATTGGTAGACTTACAGCACCTATTATGTGCTATTTTATAGCAGAAGGCTATCATCATACTAGTAATTTGAAAAAGTATACCTTGAGATTAGGGATTTTTGCTATTATTTCACATATTCCATTTTATTACTTTATGAATGGTCAATTACCTATTACCTTCGACAATGGCATTCAATTTAAGCTTCAAACCTCTGTTATGTATACTCTTTTTCTCGGATTAATATCTCTTATAGTTTGGAACGATGAAAAATTAAGCAAAACAATAAAAATGATTCTAATATTTGGTCTCTGTATTATAGCGACCCCAGGTGACTGGAGTTTTATTGCAGTTCTATGGATATTATTTTTCGGAATAAATGCTAATAATTTTAAAAAACAAATATGGAATTTTATTGCTATAGCAAGTCCTATAATAATTAGTCCTTTTTTAATGTTTACTAGCAATAATAACAATTGGTATTATCAGATATTCCAAATAGGAATACTCTTAGCTATTCCTATTCTTAAACAATATAATGGAAAACCTGGAGGAAGTAAAAATTCTAAATGGATATTCTATATATTTTATCCCTTACATTTACTAATAATTGGTATAATAAAATATGGATTCTAGCAATAATAACCGCCAAGTTAATTTGGACGGTTATTATTATTTATAACGCTATATTTTTTTCACTTTTTTCAGTTTTAATCTGTAGTTTATAGATTCACTTAATAATGTATATATTATTGAACCGATTGGAATAAATAGCAATATTCCTAATACTCCAAATAAGCTTCCTCCTACTGTTACAGCAACAAGTATCCATATAGACGGAAGACCTGATGCCTTGCCAACAACATGTGGATATATAAGATTTCCCTCTATTTGTTGGATTATCAAGAACATTATTATGAACCAAAATGCCATTTTGGTATCTACAACTAAAATTAAAAAAACGCCTACTGCACATCCTATAAAGGCACCAATCATTGGAATAAGCGCAGTTATAGCTATAATTATGCTTATCATAAGAGCATAAGGGAATCCAAATATATTCATTGAAATAAAGAATAATCCGCCTATTATTAAGGCTTCTAATAATTGACCCGTTAGAAAACTTGAAAATATATTATTTGATAAATTCCCAATATAAAATATTCTATTGGCAACTTTTTCTGGAAAAAATGCAATTATGAATTTTTTTGCTTGTCTAATTAAAGTTTCCTTTTGTAATAAAATATATATAGAAAATATAAAGGCTAATGCAAATTTAACAATTCCATTTATTATTGAAGATGCAAATGTAAATGTAGAACTAACCCAGTCCAAAGCGCTGCTTTTAAAAAATGATATAATATTTTCTTCAATAGTTTCCCAGTCGATATTTATATTATTTACCCACTCAACTATTTGTTTATTACTTTCAAGATTTTCCTTTATAAAGACTTGTAAGTTAGCCCAATAGGAAGGAAATTTTTCAGCCAAATCTTGAGCTGTACTAACTAGTTCTGGAACTATAATAAATGAGACAATAAAAATAATAGCTATAAATATAAGTAGTGTAAGTAAATAGCTTACTGGTCGCTTAAATTTTTCTTTTGTTTTTCTAAATACTCCCTTATTCCCAAATAACCTTGTCTCAATAAATTTCATTGGATTATTAAGTACAACTGCCATTGCAAATCCTATTATAAATGGAGAAAATATTGCAAACATCTTAGATATTGCCATCCATACTACTGAAATATTTTCTAATAACCACATCAATATAATTGCAAAAGAAATTAAAAATATAGCATTCTTCATATGTTTCGATTTAATATCCATTAAGACACCTTCCTTTAGCTTAATATACCAAAAAGTCAGGTACTTCAACATTAATATTGTACCTGACTAATTATAATTATTTTTCTTCTTGAAAACAATTCTCTTCTGTTTTTGTAAGCATTATACGTACCATTTGTACTCTTTTTTCGTTAATTTCTTCTATATGAAATTCAATATTTTCATATTCAACAATTACCTTTTCACCATCATCAGGTATATAACCTATTATATCTATTAACAAACCTCCAAGGGTATCATAATCTTCTGAATCCTCATCTAATTTTGTACCAAGATTACTGTTCAACTCTTTAATCGATATTGCTCCCTTAGCTATGAAAGTCATATCGTCTATTTTTCTAATGTCTGGTTCATCATGGTCGTATTCATCATCTATGTCTCCCACTATTTCTTCAATCAAATCTTCCATAGTGACGATTCCTGAAAACCCACCATATTCGTCTATCAAAATAGCCATATGCTTTCTTTTACTTTGAAGCTCGTTAAATAAATCATTAATATTCTTACGTTCAGGTATAAAATATGCTGGACGAAGAATCTTTCTAATATCTACATTATTAAATCCAACTTTATATGCTTCTAGTAGGAAATCTTTAATATAGAGTATACCTAGTATATCGTCTACATCCCCTTCATATACAGGGATTCTAGAATATTTAAGTTCTAATAATTCACTAAGATATTCCTCTATCGGGTCCTCTAGGTCAATCATAAAAACTTCAGTTCTAGCAGTCATAATCTCTTCTGCTAATTTATCATCAAAGCCAATTACACTATTTATCATCTCTCGTTCTATAGGGTTAATTACACCCTGCTCTTGCCCTACTTCTACCATTGAACGAATCTCTTCTAATGTAATCTTTTCCTCTACACCAACAGTACTAATTCCAAAAATACGCATGATTGTATTCGTAGAAAAAGATAAAAAAGTAACAAAAGGACTCATTATCTTAGCTACTATACTTATAGTTTTAATTGCAAACATTGAAAATTTTTCTGCGTTTTGAAGAGCTATTCTCTTTGGCACAAGCTCCCCAAATACAAGAGTGATGTACGACAGTATTAACGTTACTAATACAAAAGCAATATCCTTCGCAAAAGGTAATCCAATACTTTCTAATAATTTTCCAAAATCATCTGAGATTCCTACAGCTGCAGATGCAGATGAGAAAAATCCTGCAAATGTGATTCCTACCTGTATTGTAGATAAAAATCTTGAAGGCTCATTTAAAATTTCTATTAACATTTTTGCCTTCTTGTTACCCTCTTCTGCTTGGATGTTTAACCTTTTCTTATCAACTGATACCATTGCCATCTCCGATGCAGCAAAAAAAGCATTTAATAGTGTCAATACCAAAATTAAAAGCAATTGTCCTGCTATCGGGGCCCCAGATTCATCTCCCATTTCTCTCCTCCTAATTTTAAGTAAAATATCTATGTAAATATTATATATAATAATATAAAATCATATTTTATATTGTTTGTCAATTCAAATAAGTCAAATAAGGATTTTCTACACTTTAATTATGACCTATCTCATTATTATTTACTAATATATATTCTAAAAAACAAACTACACAATTATATTGTATAGTTTGTTTTTATACTATTTAATCTTCTTCATTCTCTTTCCCCTTGTAATGAACTATACTAATCCACTTATCATCTACTAAAATCTTTCTAATTCGTTTATCAAAGTCTATTCTAGGTATCCAAATTTGTCTGTCACATCCCAAGCATTTGAGCTTTATATCTGCACCAGTTCGTAGGATTTCCCATTTGTTTTCTCCACAGGGATGCCCTTTTTTTAAAGTTATTACATCTCCAACTTCATATTTTAATATCATTCCTCTTTACCTCCAAATATTACTCTTCTTGGATAAGGTATATCAATATTTTCCCTATGGAAGATTTCTTTTACCTTTTTCCTAATCTCTCTCTCCACAGCCCATTGTTCCATGGGCTTAGTCTTAGCTATAATTGTAATTGATACACTAGATTCTCCTAAGTCAGTAATGCCTAATATAGTAGGTCCATCTAATATAGCATCATTACTAGATTTAATATCTGCACAAACCTTTTCCAGTATCTTAACTACCCTATCTATATTTTCTTCATATGTCACAGATATATCTACTAATGCCCGCATGGCTCCTCTAGTTTTATTTGTTACAACCTGAACTCTTCCATTAGGAATTATATGCAAATCTCCAGAAAAATCTCTAAGCTTTGTAACTCTTAAACCTAATTCCTCCACAGTGCCTTCTAAAGATTCTATTTTAACATAATCTCCTACAGCATATTGATCTTCAAATAAAATAAAGAATCCAGTGATAATATCTTTAACTAAGGATTGAGCGCCAAAACCTATAGCTAATCCCCCGATCCCTGCTGTAGCTAATATTGATGTAGTATTGACGTTGAACATTTCTAAAATCATCATTATACCTATGAAGTATAAGACATACTTAACAATCTTTTTTAGTACTTCACCGATGGTATTTGCTCTCCTATTACTTATAAAAATATTATTTCCTTTTTTATTTCTTAGAGCTTTATCTATAAGTTTATTAGTTAAGGAGATAACTATCTTTATTGCTATTATTATTATCAATATCTTCAATAATTTTCCTAAAATATTCAACTGTCCATTACTAGTTTTCAAGTAATCATCAGTAAAATACCTGATAGTATTTGTTATATGTCTGATCTTTTCCATATAATCAACCTCAATATCATATTATCCTTTCAGCACTACTCTTTTGTCCATCCTTAGTATACTTATATATGCCATCTATATTTATTTCATCACTATTTACCATTTCCTTTACCTTAGGAAGATCATCTAGTGCAAAAATAATAGCTAATCCACAGCTAACTGTAATTTCTCTAGGCGTAGGTATAGTTCTAAAACTTATTCCTTTTTCCTTAAATACTCCTTCTGCCTGTATTGTGTGATGAGTAGATTTGTAGGTAGTTACTCCGTAAGTCTCTTTTCTCATTGCTGTCTCCTATCCAATGTTTATGGTATTATTTGCATTTCTCATTTTTTCATATATGCTATACATATTTCCTATTTCTCCAGCTTGAAGCTTATCCTTTATATTATAATAATCTAAACATGTTCCACAGGATATAATTTCAACACCTTCATTAGCCAGTGCTTTTAAATCCTCTAGAACTTCTGAACCTTCACAAGTTAAATAAACTCCTGAATTAAAGAAAACTATAGTTGCCGGCCAAGGGGTAGTTTCTTTCACTGTATAGATAAAACTCTTCATTAAAATCTTACCTAATTCTTCTCCGCCAACACCCATCTTATCTGAACCAATAGCAATAGTTAAATCCTTAAATGTATCTGGAATACATACATTTGAATTTGGTTCCTCTCCTATACCGCCTTTAGTAATATGAATGTAATATTCATTTTCTTTTCCTTTATCAATTATAAAGCTATATCCATAGGATGCAGCTAGTTTTGAAACATTATCTTTAGCTACTTCATTATCTACAATAGTAGTTACTATTCCACTAGATAAATTATCTAATTCCTTTTTTGTCATTATAACTGGTTTTGGACATACTTGTCCTCTTGCATCTACTTCTATTCTCATTATTATTCCTCCTATATTTTCAATTAATTATATTATACTAGTTTTATATATTGACCATAAAACTATTTATAAATGTTATATATTTTTATTTAGTATAGATATAATTAATAGCAAAAGCTTCCTATAAAGCATTAGAGGTAGCTTTTATCGACCACTGTATAAGCGGCCTTGCACGAAATCAAAGATTTCGGCAATCTGCTTAAAACTCATTTATGTCAGGTTCTTAAAATAAAAATACAAAAGTAGAACTTTCCTATTCATTATAAGAAAGAAAATCCCGTTGTTCTGGGATTATCTTGATTCCTTTATTCCACTATATATTATTTTAATTCCAAACAATATAATGACAGCAGGCACTAAATATGATATAAATTTCCAAAATCCAATTTTTAATAAATCCTTAGACCCTAATAAAGATATAGCAGAAGCAATTAACATTATAACAGATATATTTCTTGGCCAATCTATGTTTTCTTTTCTATATCCTATAACATATGCAATAAAGAAAGCAATAGCAAACAATAAAAACCTTGTCCAGCTTACATCAGTTGTAGCCGTTTCCTCAATTAAACTGTTAATACTCATTGCAGATAGTAAAGTTCCTAATATTAGAAAACCTTTATTTCCATGCTTTCCATATAGTACTAAAGATATGATACCAAATGTCAATTGATATATAAAGGATTTTACACTAATAGCTGTAAATAAGTATTCATCTATAAGAGCTACAGATGATATTCCAAGGAGAAGTAAACCTGCTATTAAATAGACCATATTACCTTTTATTAGATCCCATACTATTAGTCCTACTGCCAATATAAATAATAGCCAATCAAAAGTAAGTAGACTTAAATTCATAAGTAAAAACATTAAACCTATAAATATTAATATTACACCTAAAGAATAATTTTTTCTAGTCATTTTACCCCTCCCATTTAATTACTCATTATACTAATGAATATACCCATAATTAGACATCTTTCACCTTATTTTTTATTTGATATGCTATATGTCTTTATTTCTTCTGGTCCCCATATTAGTATCTGATCTTTGGAAGTAAATACTTCAATTATATTATCATTATGTTTTAATATCTCCTTTTTTCCTTCTACTATAACTATATTATCGTCTCCATAGAGTAAAAACCTTTGTTCAAATGGCAATATTTTCTTATAATCCTCTGTAAATCCAATTTTTTCTTCTGTATTTCCATTGAAATCTATGGTCTCTAAGTAATTACTATATAAAATATAAATTTTATCTTTTCCAAGATAAATATCTTTCATTAAATCAAATTCTTTTTTCCACATTATTTTATCATCTTTAATGAAGTATAGAGAACGATCACTTAGTGCAATAATCTCATTCTTCGATGTAAAATTAAGATATACCACTATTTCTCCTTCAATATCTAGTGAACCTAACTTTTCCTTATTTTCACCATAATATTCTATTTGTGATTTTAATATTCCTTCATTTAGATTTAATAAGGATATAGCAGCTCTTGTTCCATTTATATTTGAAACACAAGTAAGAATATTCTTATCCTCATATGAATAATTTCCAAACACTACTCTATCTTTATCTAATATCTTTATACTTTCCACATCTGAATTTTTTATGTGATAAATAAGGTTCTGGTGACTTTCCTTTAAATTAAATATCTCCTCACCAAATTGCAACTTATCTATAGTTTTTCCATCCTTATCAAAAGAATAAATGTCACCAGTAGACTTGTCCATTACATAAATATGTTTATCTCCGTAATGAACAAATGGATCTTCGAAATTAAATTCCTTTTCCATAATAAGTGTACCATCGGTTTCCATAAAAGATATTTTGTTATTATTATATTTTACAACTGTTTCATTATATATATTTATATTTTGTATATCGTCTTCATTTTCGAAAGAGTTAACTAACTTTAAAACCTTTTCTTTGCCTCCAATGAAATCTAAAATTTTAGCCAATCGTTTTTGATTTTCTTCTCTTAATAAAAATATACTTAATATAAGGAATACCATAATAAATATTTTAAAGCCTTTAAGACTTGATTTCTTATTTTCTTCCATATAACCGCTCCTTAAATCAGTAGTTATTATCTTAATTTATTATATCATATACTCAAATTGTATAACAATTTAACAATTATTGCTATTATACTTTTATTTTTTCAATAAATTTATTAGATTTCTAAAATTTAAAAACATATATTAATATTTTTAATTTATTTATTAATATTATTAATATTTATATTGACATATTTAATAATTAATACTATTATGATATTAACAAGTAAATTATTTTGAATATAGAAATATATTCAAAATTTGGAGGTACTTATATGACTTCTAGAATAAAAATTAAAGTTGTTGATTCGAAAAGTAATTTTAGATTAAGATTACCTAGTATTCCGTTTTGGTTTATCACTGTCTTATTTTCTATAGCACTTAAATTCAAAGATACGGCTATAATAAATATGGATGACTTAGATGATGATGCAAAATTTTTTTTAAAACAATTGGACTATAGAATGTTAAAAGATTTAATTTATGAATTAAAATCCCAGAGTAGTTTTGATTTAGTTGATATATCTACTGGCGATGGAACAATGGTGAAGATTTCTATAATTTAAAGGAAAGGATGAAAATATGAAAAGAGAAGTAATAGGTAAATGTCCCGTATGTGGTGAAGAGCTTTATGTAACAAAACTTAGTTGCCATAAATGTCATACTCATATAGAAGGCAATTTCACACTTTGTAAATTTTGCAAACTTACTAATGAGCAGAAAAATTTCGTTGAAGTGTTTATAAAGAGCAGAGGAAATATAAAGGAAATAGAAAAAGAATTAGGAATATCCTACCCTACTGTTAGAGGAAGGCTTGAAAATGTAATTGAAGCCCTAGGATACAGTCCTAAATATACAGAACCTACGGTTGATAAGAAGGAAATCTTGAAGAAATTAAATAGTGGTGAAATAACATCTGAAGAAGCCCTTAGGCTGCTTCAAGGTGAAGAATAGGAGGGGTTCAGGTGAAAGAGGAAAAAATGATGATTTTATCAATGCTTGAAGAAGGTAAGATAACATCTGAAGAAGCTATTAAGCTTATGGAAGCATTAGAAGATATGGAAATACCTAGGGAAAATAATGAGTTCAAAGAAGAAAAAGACGACAGATTCAAAGACAGAAAATTTTCAAAACCAATATTTAATACTTTAGAGGATATCGGCACTGATATTGGTAATGCATTATCAACTATGTTTGACAGCCTAAAAGACATGGGTAATTCATTTAGTTTTATGGGTAATTATGAAACCATTACCACAGATTTAGATATGGATATATCTCATATTGAAAATCCAAGCTTAGATTTAAAAGCTGTTAATGGAAATATACGTTTAAGGTCAAATGATGAAGACAAACTTTTTATTAAGTCTACTTGTCAATATAAAAATGGGATAATTTCACAAAATGAACCTTATTTTGATTTTTATATGGATGGAGATAAAGTAATATTTACTCCAAAATATAATAGCAATATATCGATTAAGCTAGATGTTTCTTTACCAGAAAAACATTATAATGAAATCATACTAAATTCTAGTAATGGGAAGATAGATATAGAAGAATTAAGTATGCACACATTACGATGTATAACTACAAATTCCTCTATTGATGTTGTAGAAATAAATAGTAATGAAATTGATTTAACAACTAAAAATGGACGAATTGAATGTAGAGATACTAGTTCAGATATCATTAAAGCAGCTACTACAAATTCTAATATATTTTTAATGGATGTACACTGTTCTGAAATCGATGCTAAAACAGCCAATGCTAAAATAGGTATCAACGATATTGATGCCCGAAAAATAATATGTAAAACCTCCAATGCCTCAATTGAGGCAGAAGATATTACTTGTGATATAATTCATCTAATTACTTCTAATGGTAAAATTACCTGTGATGACATAGATGTAGATAGAGCTAAAGAGATAAAACTAATGACTTCTAATGGCTCAATTAGCTCTGAGATTTATGAAGCTAACAATGATAGTTATTTTGATCTGGAAACTTCTATGGGTAATATCACCCTTGATGTTCCAAATATAGTATATAAACTTAATAAGCAAGCTAATTTAGGTTTCAAAAAGATAATAGCTCATAGTGTTAATTTTGATGAAAATAGGGAGCATTTAAATTTTATCGCTTCTACGTCAAATGGTTCAATAAAAATATATTAGGGAGTGATGATAATGTTAGGAGGAGAAAAAATGCAAATCTTAACAATGGTTAAAGAAGGAAAAATCACAACTGAAGAAGGCGTTAAACTACTAGATGCTCTAGATAATAATGATATTGCTTCAAATAATACTAATCTTAGTACTAAGGCCAAATGGCTAAAAGTAAGAGTCTTTGATCCAGAAGATTCTACTAAAGTAAATGTAACTTTACCTATTTCCCTTATCAATATAGGAGTTAAATTAGCTGGAAAATTTTCCCCCGAGTTTAAAGAGGCTGGTTTGACTGAAGATGATATGGAAGAAATATTTGCAGCTATCAAAAATGGAGAGACTGGCAAAATTGTGGAAGTAGATAGTGAAGATGGCACTAAGGTTGAGGTTGTAATAGAATAATCCCGCGATTGTGGGATTATTTTATTGTTTATAGTTTATTCTAATATAAAATCTGTTATAATAAATGTATCCATACATTTAAGGAGGATACCTATGAATAAATTTATTTTAAATAAGGATATAGATACTCCTTTATATATCCAACTCTATGAAAATTTTAAAGTATTAATAGAGGAAAATCAATTGGAAAAGGAAAAGTTACCTTCTATCCGTAGTCTTGCAAAATCACTGGGGGTAAACAATGTAACTGTAGTTAGTGCTTATAAGCTATTAGAGAAGGAAGGTTATGTATATTCAATTAAAGGAAGTGGAACTTATATAAAAAAATTACCAATTTCCGACGATATGCCTTATTTAGAAGAAGGTGATATGGAACTAATGGTATCTGGTATACTTCCCGTATCAAAAGATAGTATTAATTTTGCTTCTATGTCTCCTACACCAGATTTATTTCCAATAGAAGAGTTTAAACAAGCCTTAGTAGAAGTTTTAGATAGGGATGGAGGCCAAGCTTTTTTATATCCAGAGATAATAGGATATGAACCACTTAGAGAATCCATATCTAAATTTTTGGTGAAAAATTACGGTACCAAAGTAGATAAGGATCAAATATTAATCACTTCTGGCGGTCAACAAGGTCTAGATATAATATCAAAGACTTTGATTAATCATGGAGATTGTATATTAGTTGAAAATCCAACATATTCTGGTGCATTATCTGCATTTAAATCTAGAGGTGCTAAGATTATTGGAATACCTATGAACGAAGATGGCATAGATATTGATTTATTAAAATCTTATGTAAAAAGGTATAGTCCAAAATTCCTATATATGATGACTAACTATCAAAGCCCCACCACATACTCATATAGTGATGACAAAAAGAAAGAGCTTCTATTTTTATCAAAGGAACATGAATTTTATATAATAGAGGACGATTTCTTAACAGATCTATCTTTTGATGATAATGATAAAAAGTCCACCTTAAAATCTATGGATAAACATAATCAAATTATTTTCATTAAATCTTTCTCAAAAATATTTATGCCCGGGGTCCGTATTGGATTTATTACATTACCTAATAAATTGTTTAAGGAAATTATAAAAGCTAAACATACTACAGATGTATCCTCATCTGGATATCTTCAAAGAGCATTTGATTTGTACTTAAGAAAAGGTTATTGGAAATCTCATATAGAAAAAATTAAAAGAGTGTACTCTGAAAAATATAATATTATGACTAGAGAGCTAGATAAATTAAATAACTATGGAATATCTTATGTAAAGCCTAATGGTGGTCTTAGTATTTGGCTCAAATTACCTAAAGAGATAGATGTTTTAGAACTTTATAAGGAATGTACTGAAAACAATCTAGCAATTGTACCTGGAAAAGTTTTCTTTGTTGATGAGTCTATTTATTCTAATTATATAAGACTTAGTTTTGGAGCAATAAATAATGATGAAATAGTTGAGGGACTTAAGATTTTAGAAAATATAATATCTAGACCTTTTAAGGATAAAAATAACAATTATTTGCCATTTATATAAAATTCATCTATAGGAAAGTTTTAAGTTAAAACTTTCCTATAGATATAAGAGGAGGGTCCCTTACGGGGCCCTCCATTATTTATATTTCTTGTTTTAAAGCCTTCATCAAAGATACAATAGCAAATAGCATTACGAATATAAAAGGAAATGCTGCTGCTACTGAAGCAGTCTGCAATGCCTCTAGTCCTCCTGCAAGCAATAAAGATGTTGCTAGCAGAGCTTGAACCACTCCCCAAATGAATTGTTTTTTAGCAGTAGGATTTAAATCTCCTCCTGAAGATAACATTCCTAGTACAAATGTAGCTGAGTTTGCTGATGTAATAAAGAAAGTGCCCAATAATACTACTGTAATTAATGATAACACCGTACTTAAGGGATAATTGCTAAATACTTGGAATAAAGCTGTAGATGGATTACTTGCCGCTGCAGCTAATCCTTCAACTCCAATTTTATCAACTAAATTTATACCCATTGAGCCAAATGCTGCAAACCAAACAACTGATACTACAGCAGGTGCAAGTATAACTCCTCCTATGAATTCTCTAATAGTCCTACCTTTTGAAATACGTGCGATAAACGTACCTACAAATGGAGCCCATGCTATCCACCATGCCCAATAAAATATTGTCCATGAATTTAACCAACTATTATCACCAAATGCTTCAACATGAAGACTATCACTTATAAAGCTATTAATATATTGACCTAATCCATTAGTGAACGAATTTATTACCTTTAGTGTAGGTCCTATTATGATAGTAAGTATAAGAAGTCCAAATGCCAACACTAAATTTATATCTCCTAATAGTTTTATACCTTTATCTATTCCACTAACTGCTGTCCAAATATATAGAATTGTAATTACTGCAATTATGCCTATCTGAACTAATTTAGTCTCTGGAATATTAAATAAAAAGTTTAAACCACTATTAATCTGTAATGTACCGAGTCCTAAAGATGTTGCTACTCCTGCAACTGTTGCAAATACTGCAAGTATATCTATTAATTTTCCAATAGGTCCATTAACCTTTTCCTCACCTAATAATGGTATGAAAATACTACTAATTAAACCCGGCTTATTCTTTCTAAATTGAAAATATGCTAGGGCAAGACCTATAATACTGTAATTAGCCCAAGGATGGAATCCCCAGTGCATAAAGGATGATTTCATAGCAAAATTTGCTGCTTGTAAGGTTCCTGATTCAATTCCTGGAGCTGGATTTACAAAATGTGATATGGGTTCAGCTACACCCCAAAACACAAGACCTATACCCATCCCAGCTCCAAATAACATTCCAAACCAGGAAGTCGTACTATATTCTGGCTTTGAATCATCTGGCCCTAGTTTAATATCTCCATATTTACTAAATGCTAATATAATGGCGAATACAACAAAGATGAACATAGATATTAAATAAGACCATCCAAAATTAGTTGTTAGGAAATTAAGTAATGAGTTTGCAAAATTTGAGAAATTCTCCTGTGCAACTATTCCCCATAAAACTATAGCTATAGATAGTGCAAGAGATATATAAAAAACCGTATTATCTTTTTGCTTTGTTTTATTCATTATAATTCCTCCCATTTCAGAGTAATTTAGAGGTGAATTTATAGGGGTGTTTATACACCCCTACTGTTTATTTAAATTTTTACCTTAAATACTGTTTGTTCCTTAACATCTTCTGTTAAAGCATCTAGTGCTACACCAACTCTATGATATCTAAGTTTCCATTGTTGTTCTTTAGATGTCGCTGGATCTCCTAGTGGATATGGAATAGATATTGTAGGTACTATCTTGTTTGAGCCTACTGTTGTTGCTACAGGTATTAAATTACACATTTGAACTACTGGTATACCCGCTCTTTCAATTTCTTTTACCATTGTTGCACCGCAACGTGTACAAGTACCTCAGGTGGATGTCATAATAACTCCATCTACATTATCTTCTTTTAATTTTTCAACTATTTCTTTGCCCATTCTAGCTGCTTCAGCTTGAGTCGTTCCAGTTCCTACAGTGCTATAGAAATAGTCATGAAGTTTACCTATTTTTCCTTCCTTTAGATATGCCTTCATTGCGTCTATTGGCATAATAACATTTGGATCTGCATCTGCTGCTGCAGGGTCAAATCCAGCATGGATAGTTTTATATACTCCTGACTCTAATCTTTCATCCTTAGATATGTCATATCTTCCCCAACGTGTAGCAGAAGCGGATTGAATTCTATCTGGATTATCTACTGGTACTATTCCACCAGTTGTTACCATTGCAATATTTGCTTTAGATAAATCTCCAATTGCCGCTGCTATAGGAACTCTATCTTGTTTTGGTATTGGAAGTTCTGTTTCAAAAGGCTTATTGTTTAATTTTTTAATCAACATATCTACGCCTCTTTCTGCAGCAGTCTTTCTTGATTCTAACCACATTTGAGCTCTAATTCCCCTTGGGAAAAATCCTTCTTCATCAGCTGAACCTGTTTTCTCACCTTTTAATATTTTATTTGCGAAGTTAGCCATTGCTTTTACATCATCTCTTAATTTTGCTGCTGACTTTCCACCTTCGAAAATATACATATCTTTTTTAAACATCTCTACTCCAGGATTTTCCTCATTCATAGATGTGACAACTGGAACATTAAATTTTTCTTTAACAGCTTTACAGATAGTTCCACATGCCACTCCATATCTACCTGCTTGAAATGCTGGACCAGCAACAAATATATCAAATTCTTTACCTTCTAAAAATCCTAATATAGTTTCAACTGCTTCATCTGTATTAGAACCCATAAAGTTATCTCCACAGATAATAGTATGAGTAACTTCTGCCTCAAGCATACTATTTAGAGCAAGAGATGGTCCTACTAATCCTTCTCTAATCTCTGGCTTATAATCAGCAGTATCTTCTCCACCAATACCTGCAAAGAATTGATTTATATAATGAATTGCTTTTTTCATCTCTCCACCTCCTAAAATTCTTTCATAGTCTTAGTTGACCAACCTGCTATTCTATCTCCACAGAACATTGCATTATTTTCCATAATAATTGAGCCATCTTCTCTAACAGAAGCTCCTAATATTTCGTCATATGCCCATCCTCCAGATAATCCATCTCTGGCTAAAGCTTGTAATTCACCTATTACTTTATCAGCTGGAGGAAGTTCTATTAATTGAGAAACATTTCCTGTAGACACTAGTGCATTTGCTTTTTCATCTAATGTAACAAGTGGTTGGGAAGCTCCATCTCTACCTGTACATTCATTACTTATACCTACTGTCTTCACACCTACATCTTCTAATGCAGCAAGGCATAAAATATAATCTGCATCAGGATTTCCATATCCTTCTTCAGTAACTATTGCTCCATCAGCCCCTAAAGACTTTGCCATTTGAGCTACAAATATTGCTGAACGTTTCTTTTGTTCTAGGGATACGTTTAAGTTTGACATGATAACACCTAAGAAGTTAATGCTTTTTCCATGCTCTTTATATAATTCCTTAATAGTAGGGAAATTTTGGAAGTCATAAGTTGCCCATTTTGATGATGCTGGCATGAAACTACCAGATATCAATGCTCCATCTAATACTTCGTTTGGATTCATAAAAGAAGGAACATATTTATTCATATCCCATCCATATACTAAATCATTATATCCTAATTCCTCCATTTGAGATTGAGGTTGCATTACTAATACAACTGATGGAAGTTTATTTATTTCTTCTGATCTTTTAGTTATTGGCTCTAATTCAAATGTTTCAACTTCTTCTGGTTCTAAATCTTTTACTGTATTTCCTAAATATTCTGCAAATCTATGGGATGCCCATCTAATTGCTCTATTTTTCTTTTGTTGCTCAAATCTTTCAAACTCCTCATCTGTGTCCGCTACTATACAGATATTTATTAATTCGGAAAATAGAGTGTACTTAGCTCCTTCTCCACCCATATCGATTAATCCATCACCAAAGCTACCATAGTGCATGCCTACGCCTAAAACACTGCATCCTTTCAATGCATGTACTCTTCCATTACCT
The DNA here is from genome assembly GCF_018917285.1 of Tissierella carlieri. NCBI lineage: Bacteria > Bacillati > Bacillota > Tissierellia > Tissierellales > Tissierellaceae > Tissierella > Tissierella carlieri. Next base: position 152,581 of record NZ_JAHLOH010000027.1, read on the forward strand.
GTAGCTTCAACATCTCCTGTAACCCCAGGAAATACCGGTCTACCATCTGGACGAATTCTTGGTTCTACAGCTTCTTTAACTGGAACTATTCTTGTATTTTCACCTGGCTTGGCTATTACTATGTCGAGATCTATAATGTGTTCATCTTCTTTGATAAAAGCCATAGCTTCTTCCTTATTTATGGATAGAATTCCATTATTAAACATGGTTTTCTCTCCAAAAACAACATCTTTTACTTGGAAATTACCAATTTCTAGTTTCATCTCTTCACTCCTTTTAAATTAATCATGATTATCTTTGTTAAATATTATATTATCATAACCATGATTACATTTCAATCATAATTATAGATAATTTTTAAAATATTTTCAATAATATAGATAAACTTAATACTTAGCTTATTATGTGCTATTCTACATTGATTTATTAACCATAAACGTAATATTTAGTAATTATAATTTATTTGTAGAATATGGACTTTTGTGCTAATATAAATTAGATATAAATATTTTAAAATTGGTGGTAGGATATATGAAGAAACAAATACAAAAGAAAAGAATAATGTCTTACTTTATTAATGCAACTGAAGAAATAATAGATGAAGTTGGAATTAATGGAGTAACCCTAAGAAAAGTAGCTGATAGAGCTGGATATAATAGTGCTACAGTTTATAATTATTTTGAAAATCTTGATCATTTAATTTTCTATGCAGCTATGAAATATATAAAAGATTATGCCCATGCTTTAGATACATATTTAAAAGATGCGAAAAATGCTATGGATAGATTTCTTAAAGTTTGGGAATGTTTTTGTGATTATGCCTATGATAAGCCAGAAATTTACAATGCTATTTTCTTTCCAAATTTAGAAAAACATTTTGAAGATTATGTAGCTGATTATTATGGACTTTTCCCAGAAGATATGGTTAGCACAGATAAAAATATTTCTACTATGCTGTTGAAGACAGATATTAATGAGAGAGGGCAAACTACCGTATTTGCATGTGTGAATGAAGGCTATATTCGTTCTGAAGAAGCAGATAAATTAAATGATATGACTCTTTTAATCTTTGAAGGTATGCTGAAGAGAGTATTAAATAATAAGATTTCCTATGATGATGCAAGAAACAATACCATGGATTATATTAAATCCATAGTAGAGAGATTTTTAATTAAAGATTATGATTTTTATTATTAAAAATTTTATAAAAACACTTGACATTTATTTTTTTACAGTATATGCTTAAAGACGAACTTAATAATCTCGGTAGGTGAGGTTACTATAAGGATATGGATTGCTGCCGTAAAAGGGTGGAAACACTCTGCACTGGTTAGCAGGTTTTGTCGCAAGGCTCAACCTAATGCAATTTCAACGCCTTATAAAGCCAAAACTTGAACGAGAAGAGTAAATCCTTCCCCTTCAAGCTTTGGTGGAGGATTATTATTTTTTTGGAGGTGAGTAAATTTATGGATTCTGGACCGAGTAGTATTTATATAGAGGAAGGCTGAAGTATATGTATAATCGACATCATATAATTATATTATAATAATTATCTTTTCTTTACATATACCTCAAAAAACCTTTCTGAAAAAATTTTTCCAAATTTATTTTAAAATTTAAAAATTCAATACAAATTTAACTTATGGTTAGACTATTTACTGAACCATTATTTAGTATTGTCTTTTTTGGAGGTGTAAATTATGAGAAAGAAGAGAGTTTATAGTAACGAAAATATTAATAAAAATCTACAAGATATGAGTTCAAAAAATATTGATACTATTTTTAGAGAATTAGATTCCTCCATCAATGGTTTATCTGAAATAGAAGCAAGTAGCAGATTAAGCTTTTATGGACACAACGAAATAATTTCTGAAAAAAGAAATCCTTGGTATATCTACCTTTTAAATTCCTTTATTGATCCTTTTATTTTAATATTATTAGTTATAGTTTTTGTATCTTATTTTACTGATATTGTTTTTGCTCCGTCTGGCCAAAAATCTTGGATTACTATCATAATTATTTCCGCTATGATATTAGTTAGTGTAATCCTTAAATTTTCTCAAGAACATAAATCTCAAATAACAGCAGATAATTTAAAGGATTTAGTTCCTACAACGACAGCTGTTGAAAGAGAGACTATGGGGAAAAGAGAAATCAATATATCTGATGTAGTTCCAGGAGATATTATTCATTTGGCAGCTGGAGATTTAATACCAGCCGACCTAAGAATTATTACTTGCAAAGATTTGTTCATCAGTCAATCTTCCTTAACAGGTGAATCAGAACCTGTTGAGAAATTTTCAGAAATTAATGATAAACATGTAAATAAGAATATCGCTGATCTAGAAAATATTGCCTTAATGGGGACCATAGTTGTTAGTGGTTCTGCAATAGGTATAGTTTTGCAGACAGGAAACCAAACGTATTTTGGTACTATTGCAGAATCTCTTACTAAGGACAGAGGTCAAACTAGTTTTGAGGAGGGTGTTAAAAGCGTCAGCTTTCTTCTAATAAGATTTATGTTAATTATGGTTCCTATAGTTTTCTTAATAAATGGATTGACAAAAAAAGACTGGCTAAGTGCCTTTCTATTTGCTATTTCAGTAGCTGTAGGCTTGACTCCTGAGATGCTTCCAACTTTAGTTTCTACCAACCTTGCAAAGGGAGCTATATCTTTATCTAAACGTAAAATTGTAGTTAAAAGATTAAGCTCTATTCAAAACTTTGGTGCCATGGACATTTTATGTACAGATAAAACTGGGACTTTAACTTTAGATAAAATTATATTGGAAACACATTTAGATGTACTAGGCAATGAAAATGATAGAGTTCTAAGACACGGATACTTGAATAGTTATTATCAAACGGGATTAAAAAATTTGTTAGATATTGCTGTAATAGAATACGGTAATGAAAAAGGATTTAATGAAGCAACAAAAATATATGAAAGAGTAGACGAGATTCCCTTTGATTTCACAAGACGTAGGATGTCAGTAGTAGTTGAAAGTGAAAATGGAAAAAGGCAACTTATAACTAAAGGTGCTGTTGAAGAAATGCTTTCTGAACCGACCCCCAAAAGTTAGACCTAAGAATCTAACTGATGGGAGGTCGGTTTTTAAATGGCAAAATATAGTTATGAATTTAAGATGAAAGTTGTACAAGAATATTTAGCTGGAAAGG
>NZ_JAHLOH010000045.1:0-116091 GCF_018917285.1 Tissierella carlieri
GATCAAACTCTCATAAAAAAGTCTGATTAGCTCAAAATTTAGCTAGCTTTAAAAAGCTAATTTGTTACTTGTGTGTTTTATAATTCAAAGTTACTCACACTGTTTAGTTGTCTAGGTTCTTGCACCCCCTTACGAGGTGACTTACTTATTATAGCAAACTTTCCGTTTGCTGTCAACTGTTTTTTAAAACTTTTTTTAAATCATTTTGTTGATTTATAAAGGTTTTTGTCACAGCCGACTTTTACTATCATACTCTCTTTCGAGAGACTTGTCAACTGTTTTTTTGAACTTTTTTCAAACCTTTAATTTGATTTGTTTTGTTCAATGTCGCAGCCGACTTTTATTATAATACACGGTTTTTAATCTAAAGTCAACATCTATTTTGAAATTTCTTCAAGTTTTTAACAAAATCTTTTAATTCAGATGATATATAGGTAATTCCCTACGATTCATCCACTCTTTTATTAGTTATCTACTATCCTTTATATGCTGCTACTAAACTGCCTAATGCAATTGAATACAATTTGGCTTCATGATCATCTGCTCTTGATACTAATACTATAGGAGCTTTTGCACCCATTACTACCCCTGCAGATTTTCCACCAGCAAAATAAGTAATGCTCTTTCCAATTCCATTACCCATTTCAATGTTTGGTACTAATAAAACATCTGCATCACCTGAAACTTTTGATTTATATCCTTTTATCTCAGCTGATGATGAAGATACAGCTAAATCCAATGCCATAGGCCCATCGACAATCGTTCCCTTTGAAAACTTTCCTTCTTCATATCTATACTTTAACTCACTAGCATCCACAGTAGCCACCATTTTAGGATCTAACTTTTCTTTAGCCGCTAAACAAGCAACCTTGACCTCTTCTTTTCCTAGTGCCTTTGCTACTGTTACAGCATTTTCTATGATTTTTACCTTATCCTCTAAGGTAGGCTGTAAATTCATTCCACCATCAGTTAAATATATTAATTTTGAATAATTAGGTATATCATATAGCATTACATGAGATAGTAACGAATCAGTTCTAAGTCCCCATTCTTTATTTAGTACAGCTTTTAATAATATGGAAGTATCAACTAAACCTTTCATTATAAAATTAGCTTTCCCACTTGATACCATTTTAACCCCTATTTCTGCTGCCATATTTAAATCTTTTTCATCTATTATTGTATAAGAACTTATATCTAATCCTTTTTCCTTAGCAATCTCAATTGTTTTTTCCTTATCTCCAATTAATATCGGTTCAGCTATGCCTAGTCTTTTACCTTCAAGAACAGCGGCGAGAACTTCTTCATCATGGCAAGCTACTACTACCAACTTCATAGGTTTTTCGTGCTTCAAATTTAATAATTCATCTAATTTGTTGATTTTCATTGTTACCCCTCCATATTAAATATTATTTATTAATCAGATTGTCTAAAATCTCTTTCTGAGCATTCATATTTTCATCATTAGGATTTAAATCTACTGCATTTTCTATATCTCTATAGGCATCTTCTAGTTGTCCTAACTGCAGATAACATAATCCTCTATTAAATAAAAGTTTATAATCATCTGGTATATTTTCAATTCCTTCTGTATATACATCTATAGCGTCATCCATATCCCCTATAGTAAATAAACATATTCCTAATTCATTATAAACATCAGAATCAACTTTATAAAGCTCTAATGCTCCTTGAAAATAGTCAATTGCCTTTTCATAGTCTGAAAGTCCTTTATAGCATGCACCTATTAGATATTTAAGTTCCCACCACTTTTCAAACTTAGGCATTAATTTTAGAAATATATCTAAGGCTTTATCAAAGTATTCTCGGGATAAGTAAGTTAATCCTGTCTCTAAAGCCGCATCATTTTCAATAAGTTCTATCTCTCCCCTTATCTCTTGTAGCCTTAACTCATCCTTATCTAGAGTTAAATATCTTGTCCAAATAAGCTTTGCTTTTAAATATTGCTCTGAAAATTTATAATGATATCCTAATTTATAGTATGCTAATGGATATTTATCATCTATATCCAATATAGTTTCTAGCTCATTCGTAGATTTTTCTAGAAACTGTATTCCTTTCTCCTCTTGCTCTTTTTCCAGATATCTTTTTGATATTTCTTCTAATGCGAGGGCATAATTAAATATCCCATTAACATTCTCAGGATTAATATATTTTAATGCCCTAAAATAAATGGCTCCTCTATCATAATCATCATCTTCTATACTCTTAATTCCTTGATAAAAAATATAATCTTCTGCTCTTTCATTATAGGACATGAGTATATTCTTATAATCTTCCATATACATAAACAGAGGATCTATTCCCATTAAATAAATAATTCCATCTATTACATGAACTAATTTTATTTCTTCTTCCATATTACCTTCTATAATTTCATTTACTAGAACATCAGTTATTATTGGGAGGGGAATATCTTTATCTATAGGATACCCCTTAATATTTGTTGTTGTATTTTTTTTCAATTCAATAAATGTAATCTTGTCTGTTTTCCTTCTAAAATACTCATTAATAAAATCCATATTTCACCCTCTATTCTTAAAACTTATTCATAAACATTCTTTTTCTTCTAGTACTAGTACTTAATAATTTAAATAAATGTCCTCTATAGATCATCATGAATGAAAACACTCCCTGTCCTAACAGATATTTTATGATACTAGAAGTACCAAAATTGAACCCAAAAGATAGATGAGTTGTAAATAGGTCTGTAACAATATTACCTGTTAGATAATAAAGAGCTACATAAAATATCGCATTTGGCAACAACCAGTTTAGCCAATTTTCTTTCATAAAATCAATAGAATACACAATACTGTCCATAGGGTCTAAAACTTTTAAATATAGAGTTTCAGGCAATGAATTAAGTAGAAACAATATAGATACCATTATTATTATATTTAAAATATAAGCATTAAATCCTAGCATCCCTTGAATAAGGGATAGTAAATAACTTCCTATCCAAGCAAAAAAGAATATAGTATATACCTTTCTAAGAAAATATTTGAATCCATCTTTAAAATCTTGAAATGTCATTCTATTATAATTTATTATGTTATATAGCAAGTACAAGTAGTTTGAAATTAAACCAGCACTAACTATAGCCAAAATAATCCCTGCAAAAATAGATAACACCCCTCTAAAGATACTCAAGACTACAGTAAAAATAGCTGTATTCAAAATTATATATACTATCCCAGTAAATATTATCATCCAATTGCTTTTTAGACTACTTATTGTTTTCTTAAAAGTTTGATTATTAATCATTAGAAAATCCTTTATTATATCCAAATTAAATCATCTCCTTTATTATATTGCTTATATCATATGTTTTACATCTATTTATAACTCCCTTCTGATATACAAACAATATATCAGTTCTAATCTTATAGTCTGTTGAATTATAACCATCTTCTATGATTTTAAAAATATTAACGCTAAAGGCTTCAACTGCAATATCTTGAATTATCTTTTTGGTAGGTAAATCTTTATAATCTTCTAAGTAATCCTCCATTACTTTCTCATTCTTTAGAATTTCATGAATAATACTTTGTTTTATACCCTCTTTAAATCCTAAAATTCCATTTGGAAATCTAGATCCCTTATTATTCTTTATAAAGTCAAATCTTAGAAGTTCATTAAACACTACCATATTATTAAATCCCTTATGTTTATAAAATTCTATTAATATTTCATATAGTCTATTTCTACTATTAGATACTTTATGGTAATTTTTAAATTCCCAGTAATATGAGAAATCTTCATAAAAATCAAATGGGCTAGTATAATGATTGTAAACTATGAATTCCAGCGTATGCTCAAAATATCCTTCGTTATAATACCTCTCTACTAAATCTTCTATTATCTTTAATTTTATTATTTCTTTAAACTTAATAAAATCATTTTCCAATACTTCATAAGGAGGTTCATCCAGATACTTAAATCCATATTTCTCTTGATCCTTTCTTAATCCAGAGCCCTTAAGTAATTTTAAGAAACCTAATTGTATTTTTTGAGGTCTTATTTCATATACATCATTAAAAGATTTCCTAAAAGAATCATACCCCTCATATGGAAGTCCTGCAATTAAATCTAAATGCTGATGAATATTTTTATGTGATTTTATCTCCTTAGTAATATCTCTTAATTTCTCAAAGTCAGTAGTTCTTCCAATAGCATCTATAGTATCTAAATTAGTAGATTGTACACCTACTTCAAATTGAAACAATCCTTCTTTTACGCCAGACAAAAAATCTAGCATTTCTCTATCTAATAGATGAGCTGTGACCTCAAAATGAAAGTTTATATCCTTTGGATTCTTATCTATAATAAAATTCATTATCTCCATTGCATAATTTTTATTAGCATTAAAGGTTCTATCTACAAATTTTACCTGCCTCACTTTGCCTTCAATTAGGTTGTTCAACTCTTCCTTAACCCTATTAATCTCAAAATATCTTACTCCTTTAATAGTTGACGAAAGACAAAACTCACAGTTAAATGGGCATCCCCTTGAAGATTCAAAATATACTATTTTATTTTCAAACTCATCTCCTATATTTTTATACGGAGACGGTATAATGTTTAAATCTTTAATCAAAGTTCTAGGAGGATTTTTAATAATTCTATTTCCTTGAGAATAGATTAATCCCTCTATATCATCATAATCTTCATCGCCGTCAATTAATTTTTTTATAAACTCCCTAAACGTTTCTTCTCCTTCACCATAAATAATAAAATCAATAAACTTATTATCTTCTAAAATCTTTTCTCCATCAAAAGAAACTTCTGGTCCCCCTAAAATTATTTTTATTTTGGGATTTACTATTTTCATAATCTTACATATTTTCAATGTCTCTGTTAAATTCCAAATATAAGTTGAAAATCCAATAATCTCAGGCTCCAATTTATATAAATCTGAAGCTATAAAATCTATATTTTGATTTATTGTATATTCTTTTATATCAATGTGGATTAAATCCTCAACATACCCCTGTAAATACCTAATAGCTAAACAGGAATGAATAAATTTAGAATTTAATGTACTTAATATTACTTTCATCTATTTACCTTCCTTTTATTATATTAAATACATTATATCATTAGTTTTTAGTCTTATACAGAGAATTTACGAAAAGATAAGATTAGTCATTGAATTTTTGACAAAAGTCTTATAGAATATATTGTATAATACGACAAGAAAGGAGATAAATCATGAGAGAATTCGATAAAATTTCTATCCAAGAAATGTCTAAAGATGATATGCTATTAATTATTGAAGCCTTGGAATATACAGGTAGCAATACTAAAATAAATGAATTTTTAAGTTTAAAAGACAGTATTGTGGAGGAATTAAGCTCTTTAGCGGAAATTGACGAAAAAGATTTTTTAGAGTATCTAAGAAAATAGACCCCTAAGGGTCTATCTTTTAAATAAGTACATACCAGTTTTAGTCTGAATTAAAGAAGTTAAGGTGTCATCCTTTACTTCTTTTTTTATTACCTTAGCTTCCTTAAGTAAAGAATGAAAAAAAACATCACCTTCATTAAAATTAAATATATCTGGTAAAATATATTCTTTTATCTTTAGCTTATCAGGGTCTATTCTAGATTTTCTTAAAGATATAATATATTCACCGAGATTAATATAAAATCTAGGAAGATTATATTCCTTATTTGAATCATATAAAAAGTCGTACAATACTTTGCCTATTAATGTCTTTGACTCTTCTTTATCTAAAACCTTAAGAATATCCTCTAGACTCAAATACCTATTATTTATTATACCATTTAAAAAATTCAATAGATGTATTTTTTCTCTTTCAAACTCTACCTTGAAATTGCCTGAATAATTCTCAATTTCTATTCTATAATGCTTTTTATATTTATCCATATAATTAGTTTGAGAAAATCCAATAATATTTTCCTTCAGCTTTTCTATTATATTATCCTCATCTCTAAGAACTAAATACAATAAATGTACAATAGCTATTGTTTCAAATAAAAATTGAAGATTTCCAGATGTAAATAGTATATTTCTTATAGTTTCTTCTTCTATTATTTCATATCTTTGATTTGCAAGAACTAGAGGTATTATTCTACTTATTATAGAATCATCTTTATCATTCCAATATAAACTTGGATTTACTCTTCCTTGTGTATTTAACAAGGAAGAGTTTTCTCCAATTCTATAGTTTAACCATAGTTTAAACTCTTCTAAAAATCTAGTATAGTCAATTCTAACTCCTTCTTCATTCATCATAGGAATTAAAGACTTCGTAGTTATTATAGATAATTGAGATATATAACCATATCTCTTCCCCTCATTATAATCTTCTTGAAATAAGTTTAATAACAATCTTTCAAAGCTCATTTTAGTCATATATATCTACATTCTTTCTGGTGCTTCTATTCCTAATAGATCTAATCCTGTTTTTAATACAGTCTTAGCTGTAAAGGATAACATAAGTCTTGCTTTTTTAAGTTCTATATCATCTGTGATTATAGGGCAAGAATTATAGAACTTATTATAAGCTTTTGCTATTTCGACTATATGTCTTGTAATGAAATAAGGTTCATTTTTCTCCATAGCATCTAGTACTACTTTAGGGAAATCATATAATAGTCTAGTTATATTTATCTCTTCCTCAGTATTAAGAAGGCTATAATTTACATTATTCTCTATATTAAACTTTCCTCTTTCAAGTAAAGAATTTATTCTTGCATGGGTATATTGAACATAAGGACCGGTTTCTCCTTCAAAACTTAATGTTCTATCCCAAGAGAATACATAATCTTTAATTCTTTGATTAAATAATTCTTGAAATATTACGGCGCCTATTCCAACTTGTTTCGCTACTTCTTCTTTATTTTCCAATTTTGGATTTCTTTCATTTATTATATCCAAAGTATTTTTAACTGCAGTATTTAATACATCTTCCAAGAAAACAACTCTACCCTTTCTAGTAGATAAAGTACCATCTTCTAGACTAACCATACCAAATGGTATATGGACACAGTCAATTGCCCACTCATATCCCATAAGCTCTATTACCTTCATCCAAGCTTTAAAATGAAGATTTTGTTGCGAAGCTACTACATATATATTTTTGTAGAAATCATAGGTTTCCTTTCTATAGAAGGCAGCTGCAATATCTCTTGTAGTATATAAAGTTGAGCCATCAGATTTCATAATAAGTGCTGGTGGCATACCATATTCCTCTAAATCCACTAAATAAGCTCCTTGAGATTCCTTCATCAAGTTCTTTTCTCTTAATTCCTCTATTACTGCAGGCATCTTATCGGAATAGAAAGATTCTCCAGCATAGGAGTCAAATTTAATATTTAACATATCATATACCTTATTGAACTCCTTTAAGCTTATTTCCCTAATCCACTCCCATAACCCCAGAGCCTCTTCATTTCCATTTTCTAATTCTTTAAACCAATATCTAGCTTCATCTCTTAATTCTTCATGTTCTTCTGCTTCTGCGTTAAATCTAACATATAATTTTAATAATTCATTTATAGGATCAGCCTCTATTACTTCTTTATCTCCCCATTTCTTATATGCAGAAATAAGCATACCAAATTGAGTACCATAGTCACCTAAATGATTGATAGCAACTGTATCAAATCCTAAGAAAGTATATATTTTATATAAAGCATTTCCTATAACTGTTGTTCTAATATGGCCAATATGGAAAGGCTTTGCAATATTTGGTGATGAATACTCTACTATAACCGTCTTACCATTACCCATATCTGAAGAACCGTATTTAGTCCCTTTTTCTCTCACTTCATTTAAAGTAACTTCTGTAAGTTTACCTTTATTTATAAAGAAATTTAGATATGGACCTTTATTTTCTATTTTTTCAAAGTACTCATTTTCTCCAAATTTACTTGCTAATTCCTCAGCTATAGCAGGTGGTGCTTTTCTAAAAGCCTTAGCTAATCTAAACACTGGGAAAGCATAATCACCCATATCATATGATGGTGGCACTTCTACTAAAGAAGATATTTCTTCTTCTGTAAGCGAATCCACTTCTGATTTAATTAATTTAACAACTTCTTCTCTAAAGTTTAACATATTTTCAACCTCCTATTATTCAATTCACAATTGTTTCTTTTTTATTTGATTGTATGTCGCTGTGTTAGGTCATATCACGCAGTCTCATTGCACAAATTCATTTGCTACCTTAATTTGCCCCGCAGGGTATAATTCGGTAGTCCTTTAGGGCTCGCTTCGCTCACATGAATTTGGCGTTCGTTGCATTTGACCTACTAAAGCTCACAACCTCTATTTACCCCGTAGGGTATCATTCAGTGGTGTCCCTTAGGACCTATCGTTCGCTGTGTTAGGTCATAAAAAAGGCTCTCGTCTCTATTATAAGAGACGAGAGCTACCCCGTGATACCACTCTTGTTGGCAAATGCCCACTCGAAATTTTAACGCTACTAGCGTAATATCCTACTCTTTTCAGATATATTCTCCTGAGTTCTCTTCAAATATTTCCTATTGTACTGGCTCCCACCAACCCAGCTCGCTTTAACACGGTTAAATATTCTACTCTCTCAATCGACGAATTATATATAATTATTACTATATAATATACAATATTATCTGTATAAATACAAGTAATATTTAAAACTACTCTATTAGTGTATGAACTTTAATATTGTTCCTGTTCACTTATATTACAGAATAATGATTTTTTCTTATTTAAAACTAATACATTAGTGGTGAACAACATTATTCCCCCCACAGTGGTTATAAAATAAGCTGGTATTATATTCAGTAAGAATCCAGACAGTATCAATCCTAATGGCAGTATAATTTTAACCATGCTCATAGCTATACTTAAAACTCGTCCTCTATATTCATCTGGTATCAATTTTTGTAGCATATACATAATCGGTATATCTATAAAAGAAATTGCGACTCCGAAAACAATCATTATTCCACAATAATAGAAAGTATATATAGTATTAGTAAATAATAAGTTTTTAAACACTATTGGAACTCCCAATAAATTTGTACATATACCTAATGCTAAACTAGCAAATATTAAAATCTTTTTATAGGAAGCTCTTTGCATGATCTTTTTGATTATCAATGCACCAATTATCATTCCTATTGGAAATGCACTCTGAATTATTCCCAAACTCCTAGAGTCTAATGTCAATACATTATTAATTATATAAGGCAAAGGTATTGTGATTGATAAACCCATAAAAAAATTCAAGCTAATAAACACACTAAAAATTCCTATTATATCTTTTCTTTCTATAATATATTCTAATCCATTTTTCATATCTTCTACAAAACTAATGTTGTTTTCTCTTTTATTACTCCCATTATAATTATGTTTAAAATCTATAAACATTTCAGACACTCCCGAAAATATATAGCATATTCCGCTAAATAGAATAAAATATCTGATATCTATTAGGGCAAATACTACTCCTCCAATCATTGGTCCTAATATGGAAGATGTAGAGTCTATGATCTTGCTAATTGAATTAATATTCATCAGCATATTTTCTGATACAATATTAGGAATTGCTGATTCCATAGATATGCCAAATATAGTAGTAAAAATTGTAGTAATAAATGTACTTATATATATAATTAATAAATTTAGACCATATATACTACTAACCATATATAACAGTATAAGAAATATTCCATTTAATATATCCATGGAAACTACTATCTTTTTTTTATCAAATTTATCAGCTACAACTCCAGCAAACGGATTGATAATTAGCATGGGTATTATACTAACTATTAGAGTCATAGCAAAACTAAGACCTGAACCTGTAATTTCTAATACATGAAGCCCCATGGCAAAAGAATAAATGGATGCACCAAAAATAGATACAAATTTACCTAATGAAAATAATATGAAATTTAATCTCTCCTTTTTGTTTTTCATATTGATCCCTCCTGACCACATCTTAAATAGTACCCCTTAGACAATGTCAATATATTTTCCAAGTCTTTTTGTTTGCACAAATAATTAAAGATAGGGTTAACCCTATCTTTTTCCATAATATAAATAAGAATATACTTCTTCTCCTTTTACAAAATAGTTTTCGTATTTTCCACCTTTCCCTAAAGGTTCTGAAACTTTTTCATAAATAAGTTCATAGTTTAGATTCTTTATTTTTTCTTTTACATTTTTTAAAATAAAACTTTTTCTATATTTATCATCTATTTTACTATTCACACCAAAGTTTTTAAATATTATATATGAACCTATCAACCAAGCAGATTCTTTAATATAGTTATCTATTTCATTCAACAAAAATTGCTCCTTTGAAAATCCATAATTACTACTTCCTGAAAAATCCACAATAATATCGATAGATTTATTTCCTATAGGAATCTTAGTAAAATCAGAACATATAAATATTATGTTTTTATTGGAATCTATAAGTTCTAGCATACTTTTCAAAAATTTATGTCTCCCAATATCATTATCAACAGCTATATAAATGGAGTCATCAGGTAATTCATTATATATATGCCTTAAGAAAAAACCATTACCAGATCCTAACTCTAATATTGTTTTGTTCTTAAAATTATCAAACTCTATTTTCTTATGCATCAGTTCTAAATTTTTATATACATTATCTAAATACTCTATATCAGTTAAGCTTATATATTCCTCTATATATTTATAATCAAATTTCAATCCATGATCTATAGGTTCATGATTAATTATTAATATTCCATCATCAATATCGTATTCTAAACCACAATTACATATTAACTTTCCATCAATTACTTGATTGCTATCTACACTTCCTTTAGAGAGTATTAAATCACCATTACATTTTAAACATTTAAACATGTTTAGATTTCTAAAATCAATACCTATTTTGTTCTTTCGTTCTATGCTAATATTGTGTAGTTCTTGTATTTTAATTTTAAGATTATTTCTAATCTCTTTGAGATTATCTATCTCCTCTCCTATACTCTTATATTTGCTTTCAAAAAATGTTTTATAATATTGATTTTGTTCATATGGAGTAAGATTTCCTAGTCTCCTAAATATAAATATAGATTTAATTTCATTTAATGTAAATCCCATACCCTTTAAATTTAGAATATCTTCTAAGTCCGACTTACATCTATCATCAAAATAATATTGGCCTCCCTGCATTTCAGGTATAATTAATCCCAAATCCATATAATGTCTAACAGTATCAATAGTAAGATTATTACTTTCAGCAAATTTTCCTATTCTCACTAACTCACCACCTGTAATTTCTTTATTGCTTTTCCTATATGAATATTTTATCAAAGCTAAATTAAATAATTATGTTATTCCCAGTATGATTTGAACTTTACATTCTTAGCATTATTCCCAATTAGATATAACTTAACTTCTCCATCTTTAAATATTGATAAATCAAATTCATAGCTATCATTTTTAGGTGATAAATCTATAGTTCTTTCTATATCTCCTTGTACTAAACGTAATGAAAGCTTACCCTTACCACACTCTGATTCAATATAGAGTCTACTCGGATTATTATCTTCTATTTTTATTTTACGGGTAAATTCTTTAGTAGAACTAATATATGATACATTCCATTTATCCCCTATATTATTTTCTATTGACCCTATTGATATTCCACTATGTGCTTTCAAGTCACCATCTCTAAATACTATCAGAACAAAACCCATAAAGATTATAATAATAACTATGAAATAAATAATAAACCCTATCATAAGTCCCTTCGAATTACTTTCTCTATTTTCCCTGTAATATCTAATATCTTCTTTGAACTCATTTCCACAAGTCATACAATAATTGGATGATCCCGGCACCATACTACCGCATTTATTACATGTGATCATCTCATCCTTACGAGCTACTAGGAAGTAAATTATTAACCCCATTAAGTTGGGAACCAATAATACTATAGCAGTCCATAAGCCTGCATTTAAATTCCTTTTTTTTGCATCTCTATATGTCCATGTACCTAAAAAAGCAAATGTCACAACAATAAATGATATTAATATTCCAAACAGTATAAACATATTCATAGACAAATCACAGCTCCTTTCTTAAGTTCAAAGTATTTAACTCCAATAGCTGTCAATACTATGCTAAATATCATAGTCAATAATCCAAATACCATAATCATTACCTGTAAAGTTCCATATGGAATATAAATGAAAGCTATTGTTGATACTGCTATGGTTATAAAGATAGAAATAACCATTGGAAGCCACCATATGGATATAGTCTTCTCTTTAGAGTTTCCATATCTTAATTTTTTCTTTAATTCTTGATTTAACTTTTCATCAACTTTATCATATGATGCAAGGGATTTTTCTAGTAGAAAGTCAATACTTCCCTTATCTATATCCTTCATAGCCTTTCCCCTCCAATTCCTTTTTTATAATTAATCTAGCTTTATGTAAACGACTTTTAATTGTTCCCTGTGGTAACTTTAAAGTTGTTGCAATTTCTGATATAGACATATCTCCATTATAATACATAATAATCGGTATCCTAAATTTATCACTTAGGTTAGAAACTATAATATTTACTTGACCTATTAACTCATTTGAAATAGCTATATCTTCTGTACTAATGCTATTGATTGATATATCCCATAAATCATTTCCCTCTATACTAACTGTTGGTGCAATCCTATGACGCCGAGCATTTTTACGAATAGTATTTTTCCATATACTTACTGCAAGAGAAATTAAAAATCCTTTTGGATTATTGTCTATATCTATATTTTCTTGAATTTCTACAGCTCTTAGAAAAGTTTGTTGATATAAATCATCTGTATCGGACTTATTTACTGCAAGTCTCCTACAAAATCCATAAATAATATCTCCATATAGATCAATTAGTTCTTCTACATCCGATACATTCATCACCACCGCCTCCTCATACTGTTATCGTCACCATATTATATATGGTTCATTTTTTCTTAAGTTTTCTTATAATAAAAAAGATATTTGTTTTTGACACAAATATCTTTTCCAAATATTAAAAACTATTTTACTTAATCTCTACTACTGTAACGCCATCTCCGCCTTCTCCAAAGGTACCAAATCTAGA
This sequence comes from Tissierella carlieri, assembly GCF_018917285.1. NCBI lineage: Bacteria > Bacillati > Bacillota > Tissierellia > Tissierellales > Tissierellaceae > Tissierella > Tissierella carlieri. Next base: position 13,117 of record NZ_JAHLOH010000045.1, read on the forward strand.
AGCTTTGACATGTCTATGACTTCTTAAATATCCTTTTATCCCATCTCGAAGCACTCCAGTACCTTTACCATGTATTATATTAATTTGCTTTAAGCCTGCAATATATGCATCATCTAAATATTTATCTAACTCTAAAAATGCTTCATCTAGATTTTTTCCTCTTAAGTCAATTTCTGTCCTAATATCTTTAGACTTAGACCCCATTATTTTTTTCGTACTACCATGGACTTTTTCTTCTTCATCTGAAGTTGTTCTCTTTAACGTAGATATATGAGCAGTTATTTTCATTATACCCACCTGAATCCTTACATTTCCATTATCATCTGGTTCATCAAGGACTGTGCCCTTTTGATTGAAGGTAAGAACCTCTACAGTTTCTCCAACCTTCAAGTTCTTTGGCGGCTTATTGGATTTTACATTTAGTACATTACGAGACACTTCTCCCTCAGCCTTATTTAATTTGGCTTTTAATTTTTCCTGTGCTTCTTGAAGTTTTCTATTCCTATCCTTCTCTATTTCACTAGATATATCTCTTAATTCTCCTACTATAGAATCAGCATCCTCTTTAGCTAATCTTAATATATTTCTAGCATCTTCCTTAGCCTTAACTAAAATCTTATCTCTCATTTCCTTTGTTCTGTCTTTTTCTATTTCTAAATCTGCCTTCAATTTTTCTACTTCTAATCTATATCTTTCTGCTTCAGCCCTATTAGCCTCTGTAGCTAACCTATCTTTTTCCATAGCCTGTAGCACATCTTCAAATTCTACATTTTCCTTAGAAATAAGGTCTTTTGCATAATCTATGATATATTCTTGTAATCCAAGTCTTTTAGATATTTCGAAGGCATTAGATTTACCTGGTACTCCAATAAGCAATCTATATGTGGGGCTTAAAGTTTCCACATCAAATTCTACAGATGCATTTTTCACACCTTCTGTAGTTAATGCATATAGTTTTAATTGACTATAATGGGTTGTAGCAATGGTTCTAACATTTAATTTAAGTAAATGATCAAGTATTGACATGGCAAGAGCTGCACCTTCTGTAGGATCTGTTCCTGCTCCAAGTTCATCAAATAAAATTAAACTATTATATTCTACTTTAGATAATATATCTACTATATTAACCATATGAGATGAGAAGGTAGAGAGAGATTGCTCTATACTTTGCTCATCTCCAATATCTGCAAATATCTGAGTAAATATTGCTATCTCTGAATTGAAATCGGCAGGAATATGAAGTCCTGACTGAGCCATCAAAGTAAGTAACCCCACAGTCTTTAATGTAACAGTTTTACCACCAGTATTCGGACCTGTTATTATCAAGGAATTGAAATCTCTTCCTAGGTATACGTCTATTGGTACTATTTTAGCTACATTAAGCAGTGGATGACGACCTTTTTTAATATTTATATATCCTTTTTCATTTAGTATTGGCTTAGTCGCCTTCATATCAAGGGCAAGTTTCCCTTTAGCAAAAATAAAGTCCAATTCTTGAAGAATCTTTTGATTATTTCCAATCCCTTCGGATTCTTCTGCAACTAAGTTTGAAAGCTCCCTTAAAATTCTTTCTATCTCTTCTCTTTCTTTTAGCTCTAACTCTCTAAGCTCGTTATTTAACTGAACTACTGCCATAGGTTCTATAAATAACGTTGCCCCACTCCCACTCATGTCATGGACTAATCCTGGTACATTTCCTTTATTCTCTGATTTAACTGGTATTACATATCTTCCTTCTCTAATAGTTACAATACTATCTTGAAGATACTTTTTATTGGCTTGGGAATTTATTATTGAGTTTAACTTATCCTTTACTGCCTCATTCTTACTAATTATTTGTCTTCTAATACTTCTAAGAGTTGAGCTAGCATTATCTGAAATTTCATTTTCTGATATTATAGCATTATTTATTTCATCTTCAATATGTTTAAAAACCCTGAGCCCCTCAACTAATTCTTCTATTATAGGATAATCGGATACTTTATCTTCTTTCGTCTCTTTTATATAATTTTTTAATCCCCTAGATACTCTTAGAGAATCAGATACCTTTAGTAGTCCCCCAGGACTAAGAGCTCCGCCTATTTCGGCCCTTTTAACTTCAGGTGCTATACTGTGTATTCCATACAGCGGTGGTGTTCCTCTCTTTATTAAAAGTGTATAGGCTTCCTCTGTTTCTCTTTGAAGATACTCTATATCCTCCATATTTGTTAAAGGTTTTATCTCTTTTACCTTATCCTTACCTAAGCTAGATTCAGCTTTTTCTAGAAGTAAGTCCACAATTTTATTATATTCTAATGTTTTTAAGGTCTTTACATTCATTTTATAATCATTCCTTCTCGTAAATTACCCTGCAATAATGTAATTATAACACATTTGTAGGCAATAAAAAAGGTTCTGAAAAGAAAAGGGAGTTATTAGATAAATAACATATTTTCAGATACTTCAAAGAAAAAATCATAAAAAATGAGAATCTCAAAGTGACGTCAAATCACAAAGAAGAGATTCCCATGAAGATACCTTCATCAGCTATTATACGAACTTATTAAGTTGTTTAACAACCAGAAAATTATGAAAATTGTTACAAAAGTTAGGATTTTGCAAGCGACACAAAGGTATGCTACCTGATACAATTCTAGTTCTCGATAGTTCAATTATACCAATAATAAAATGTCCATGCTATTTTATTATCAAAACTGTTGAATCTTTTAAGTTCCTTTCTTTTTTGGTATTTATTTTTCTTCACAATCCACAAATATTGCTTCGAAGACATCTGAAGATCTATTTATTCTATATGCATATCGAAAGCTTATTTTTTTATCAATTATTTCCGGATCGTAAAACGTATTATCGGTGCTGTCACCAACAAAATATTCCTTCAACTCATCAAAGCTTGAATACTGTTTTACATAAACTTTATCATCATATCTTTCCAACAATTTTGAAACACTCTTTTCCACACCTTCAATCCAACTCTCTCTATAATCACTCCTATCTGAATAATAGAAACATGTTATGTCTTCAGGGTTATACATATCCTTGGCGAAAGACATATTAATGCTTAAAACTGTGATAAGCAGGAAGCAAACTGTTAATACAAGCAATGGTTTTTTCACTCTACTCACCTCCTTACAAGTTTTTACCTATTATATTGTGTGAATGTAAGACTCTTGCTAGTTACTCACCTTATCTAATTTAATATAACCACCCCCATATCATTCATAAATACTTTTGAATTGTTATTAAAATTAGAATATATCAAATATTCTTATTTGTTAAAACACTATCACCATGTATGTTTTTTGTCAACTCATTGAGCCTATTTATTTTCAGGCATTTTTCGACATTATCGGAGTCGTAGAATCGCAAGGGAACATAGATTGATTATAGTATTGATAAGGATAATGTTTATATAGCCAGTTGCAATGGCATTTTAAAATCCCAGAGAATGTTTTCTCTGGGATTTTAATGTCTATCAAAGTTTTTACTATATTATACCTCTAAAATAGTGGCCATTTGTTATACTTGTATCTTCTCTAAAGCTTTCTATAAATTCTCTTGCAGAATTATCATCTATTATACCCTTACTATAATCATAGAAAGCTCTCTGTATATTTCTAATATTCTTTGTCTCCATTGTAAAATCCAATCTTGCCATAGATACTCCACTATTGTAAATCTGCTTTAAGGTATCCAATACCATTAATGGAACAGAATTATAGATATTAGTAAATCCATCTCTTCTATCCATCTTAAATGTAATATTCATTCTATCTTTTAACCCATATCCCTTCGCATACTGGCAACTTCCACAGGCCTTATCATTTTTACATCCTTTAACTAAGGACATAGGACAATGCTTTGTAACCATAACTGGCAGGTAGCCATAGACAATAGTCTCTGTAAAGGCATCTGAATGTTCGTTAATCTTCTTAATTTGATTTAGATTTAGTTCAGGTGACAGTGTTACACTTCCCAGTCCAATATTTTTAAGATATTCTAAGGAATAGCTATTAAATATATTTAACCCAATATCTCCATGAATATTTAAATCAAATCTATCCTGCATATATTTTAGACTTCCAAGATTTGATACAGAAATGCCATTGATATTTTTCTTTATAGGACTAATTAATTCTCCTAATTTATCTAAGTCCTTCTGATATAATATCTTATCTGTCCAGATATATACTTCTTTACCTTGATTTAGTACTTTATTAGCTGCTTTTTCCAAACCATCATAAAATCCTAAATACACTCTATCTAATTTTTCTAAATCTAAATCATTAAATTGTTCAATGTCATTAACTCTTACGCTGATTTTATTATCAGGCTTCATATTCTTTCCTTGATACTTAAAATAGCTTTTCTTTTTAATATTATATTCCTTTTCGTCTATAGGCTTTCTATGATTTATATTTTCTACTATCCTATCTAGTTTTTCGATTGTTTCTCTCCTTAGGAGATTTAAGATAGATACTGGTAGATATGCTCCTTCATCAAGATTAATATTTATATTGTTTAGAATATAAGTGGTATCCCCTAATTTCGATAATTGTTCTATTACCTTTTCCTTCGTAAGAGATATCCTTTCAGACTTTTCTACTTTCCCTTCCCCAAGTGCAGTAACCATATTGCCCCTATACATAATCATTAGCTTAGGATTATCACCGATATTTATATTTATCTCCATATCTATAGGCCTTTTTATTTTTTCCTGTTGGTAACTTGCCTTAGCACTATTTAATAAATTGATGCTAGAAGTTTTATATACTAAAGAGTCATTTAATATATAACCAGGCTTTTCTAATTTCATTGTTGTTCCCTTTTTACCATAAAATGGAGCCTTTATGCCTTTATATTCACCATTTCCAGTTACAAACTCTAAGCCATCGCCTTCATTTACATCCTCTTCAAGCAATATAAATACATTATATTTATCTGCTCTTGTAACCTTCCCTAATAAAATTCCTCTATTATCAGGCCTTTCTATGGTGATGAAGTCTCTGCCAAAATCTCCAAAGGTCAAGCCTTTAGTAAATCCTCTATTAAATATTTGTTCTACATCTTTTTTATCTTCTGGTTTTAAGTTTTTAGTGCCTTCATCTAAAGCCTTTCTATAGTTTTTCACTACAGTAGCTACATACTCAGGTCTCTTCATTCTTCCTTCTATCTTTAATGATATAATTCCACTTTCTATTATTTCTTCAAGATTTTCTAATGTATTTAAATCTCTAGGACTAAGTATATGTTTCTTATCCCAATCTCTAATAGTATCTCCATTTTTATCAATTAATGAAGATGGCATTCTACAAGGCTGTGCACATTTACCCCTATTTCCGCTTCTTCCTCCAATTAAGCTGCTCATTAGACATTGCCCAGAATAACAAACACAAAGAGCCCCATGAATAAATGCCTCTAACTCAATGGGGGTATTGTTATGAATATATTTTATTTCATCTATAGGGGTTTCGCGAGCTAGTACAACTCTAGTAAATCCCATGTCATAAACAAACTCTGCTCCAGGCAAATTATTTATTGTCATTTGTGTGCTTCCGTGGACATCTAAGCTAGGAAAAAATTCTCTTATAAGATTGGCTAAGCCTAAATCTTGTACAATTATACCATCTACGTCTATTTCATAGAGAAATTTAATATAGTCTATTACATTTTCCATCTCAGAATTATCAACTAAAATGTTGGCAGTTATATATACCTTAACATCTCTTAAATGAGCATAATCAACAGCCTCTTTTAGCTCATCAAAATCAAAGTTAGAAGCATATTGCCTAGCATTAAAGAGCTTTCCTCCTAAATAAACTGCATTGGCCCCATTTTGTATAGCAGCATAAAGGGATTCCATACTGCCTACTGGAGCGAGTAATTCAATATTATTATTCACAGATTCTAAACTTCCTCCTTGACAAATATATTTTTCTTATCATCTAATAACTTTAGAACTTCTACTAATTCTTTCTTAGTTTCAATTAATTCAATTTGGTTATCAAATACTTTATCCTGTAAAGATCTTATCATTTTCTGACTTTCCACTAATTCTTTTTCTTTTATCTCTAGAGCTTGCTCATATTTCTTTATTTCCTTAGTTGCATTTTCAGTTTCAATTTTAGCATGCAAAAGCTCATCCTTATACTGGAAATATTGTGCTTCCAAGCTCTGAATAGTAGATTTTGCCTTTTCTAATTCGGAGATTACATTTCCATATTTCTCCATTGGGTCTTTAGATTGATTCTCCAGTTGTTCTAATCTTGCTTTAGTTTTAAAGAATTCATCTGCAATATTTAAGGCTGCCAATGTAGCCGAACTAGTCTGACAAAGTCTATCATTTTTACTTGCTAATTCTCTTATCCTCTTATCAACATAGCGGGCTAGAGATCTAACGTAGTCTTCATTATCAGTTGTTCCCACTACTGTAAAGTTACGACCATCTATTAATATATTTATTTTTCTTTTTTCCGTCATAACTATACCACTCCTTTATAGTTTATAATTAATATATTCGACACTCTTATTGATTCTCCTTCTTTTTTGGGAAAAAAGAGTAGAAATTTCTACTCTTTTTATGATCTAAGCTTAGCATCAAAGGATTTTTCTAAGTCTTCTATGATAGCTTGTTGAATACTATTTACTTCATCATCTCTAAGTGTTCTATCGTAAGATCTATAGGTAATAGAATATGCCACACTTTTCATCCCCTCTGGAATTTGATTTCCAGTATATATATCAAATAGTTCAATTTTTTCTATTAATCCCTCTCCATGTCTAGAGATTATCTTTTGAATATCTCCAACCAATATATCTTCTTTAACCACTAATGCTAAATCTCTAAGCATTGAAGGATATTTTGGCAATGGTTTATATTTAACCTCTAAATTTGTTAGTTCAACTATTTTATTAAAATCCAATTGTCCAACATATATTCTATCTTTTATATCATAGTTTTCAGCAACATCTACATGTATCTCTCCTAAGATACCAATTTCTTCGCCATTTAACATAAGTTTCGCTGTTCTACCTGGATGGAATGTAGGATCATTTTCTTCTCTAATATATTCTATATCTCTTATACCAAGTCTGCCTAAAGTCTTATCTATAACTTCTTTTAGATAGTAAAAATCCTTATTTCCATAGACACCTAGACATAAAATCTTCTTTTCCTCTGGTAATTCTACTATAGGAAATTCTTTTGCAATAAATGTATTTCCTATTTCATATACGGAACACTCTTCAACACCACGATTATAGTTTCTACTAAGTAATTCTAGCATATTGGGTATAAGAGTAGTTCTCATTATACTATAATCTTCTCCTAAAGGGTTGATAAGTCTTATATAATCTCTCAAATAATTATTTTGTGAAACATTTATCTTATCATAAGCTTTAGGGCTAATGAATGAATAAGTCATTACTTCGTTTAATCCAAGTCCCTGCAATATAGCCTTAGTTCTATCCTCAATCCTTCTAGCTCTTGGTTTTTCGCCTCTAGTTAATACACCTACTAAAGGCCTACTCTCTATATTATGAAATCCATAAATCCTACCAATCTCTTCAATTAGATCTACTTCTCTTTCAAGGTCTAGTCTAAAAGTTGGTATCCTTACAGAAATTAATTCTCCTTCAAGTTTAGATTCAAGTCCTAACCCATTTAAGTAAGAAATCATGGTTTCTACAGGAATATCTATTCCTAAAAGTTTTTTTACTCTAGCTGGTCTTAAAGCTATTGTACTTTCCTCTTTCACCTTTTTATATACATCTATATTTCCTTTAACAACTGTACCTGCTCCTATTTCTTCTATTAATTGACATACTCTTTCTACAGCAGTTTGACTTAGGTTTGAATCTATTCCTTTTTCAAATCTTGTTGATGCTTCTGTTCTTAATCCGAATTTCTTTGATGTAAGCCTTACACTCTTACCATTAAAGTTTGCACCCTCTAGAAGAACATATTTAGTACTGCTTGTAATCTCAGTATCAAAACCTCCCATAACTCCAGCTATACCGATAGGTTTTATAGCATCTGCAATAACTAAATCAGATGAACTCAGATTTCTCTCTACTTCATCTAAGGTAAGTATCTTTTCTCCTTCCAGAGCTTCCCTTACAATAATTTTTCTGCCTTCAACTTTCTCTAAATCAAATGCATGTAATGGCTCACCATATTCTAACATTACAAAATTTGTTATATCTACTATATTATTTATAGGTCTTACTCCTGCTTCCATAAGCCTAGTTTGCATCCAAAGTGGTGATACTCCTATCTTTACATCCTTTATTACTCGAGCATAGTATCTATTACAATTATCAGACGGTACATCAATAGAATCTAAATAATTCTTTATATCTTCAACTTCATTTTTTATACTGATTTGAGGTTCTTTAAGATTTATATTAAAAGTAGCTGCTGTCTCCCTGGCCATACCAATAATACTTAAACAATCTGGTCTGTTTGGAGTAATTTCAAACTCTATAACTTCACTATCTAGTCCCATTATATCAACTATAGGTATTCCCAATGGATATTCCTTATCTAATATAAATATACCATCTTTCATTTCCTTTGGTATAACATTATCACTATACCCTAACTCCTTTAATGAGCATAACATTCCATAGGAGTCTATTCCTCTAAAGTTAGTTTTTTCTATTATAATATCTCCTGGTAACTTAGAGCCTAATACTGCTACAGGGATATAATCCCCTACACTTAGATTCGTAGCTCCTGTTACAATCTGCAAGGTCTCACTACCTATGTCTACTTTGCAGATTGAAAGTTTATCTGCATCTGGATGTTTCTCTATATCAATAATCTTTCCTACAACAACATTATCCACACCTTTATTCAATGCTATGATTGACTCTACATGTGATCCAGACAGAGTAAGTCCATCTGCTAAAATCCTAGCATCTTTTTCCGTTTCAATATAATCCTTTAACCATTTTACAGGTAATAGCATCTTTCCACTCCCTTTTCTATCTAGAATTGTTCCAAAAATCTATTGTCATTTTCAAATAATAGTCTAATATCGGTAATGCCATATTTAACCATTGTAATCCTATCTATCCCCATACCAAAGGCAAATCCGCTATATTTCTCAGGATCAATTCCACAGTTTTCTAGAACCTTAGGATGCACCATACCACAACCTAATAATTCCATGCTCCAACCAGTTCCATTACAAGAATCACAGCCTTTACCCATACATTTAAAGCAAGTCACATCTACTTCTCCACTGGGTTCTGTAAAAGGAAAATAGTGAGGTCTAAATCTAGTTTCCATGTCTTTGCCAAATAATTCTTTAATAAATACATCTATAGTATGAATTAAGTTAGCCATTGTTATATTTTCATCAACAACCAAACCTTCTAATTGATGAAACATAGGCGAGTGTGTATCGTCTACATCATCAAATCTAAAAGTTCTACCAGCAGATACGATTCTAAGAGGTGCCCCCATCTCCTTCATCGCTCTTATTTGTACCGGAGAAGTTTGAGTTCTAAGTAAAATATCTTCTGTTATATAAAAAGTATCTGATAAATCCCTAGATGGATGATTTTCTGGAGAATTCAGTGCATCAAAGTTATTCTCAACGGTTTCAATCTCTGGTCCAGTTACTACAGAAAAACCCATACTTATGAATAAATCTTCCAACTCTTCAATTGTTGCTAAAAGTGGATGTCTATGACCTAATTTTTCTTTATTAGTGCTCATAGTTATATCTATCTTTTCTTTGCTCATTTTAGTTTTTTTCATTTCTTCAGTAAGTTTTTCCTTCATTGAAGAAATAGCATCTTCTAACTCATCTCTAACTTCATTAGCAATTTGCCCAACTATAGGCCTTTCTTCCGCTATTAATTTCCCCATATCTCTTAATACAGATGTTAGTTCTCCTTTTTTCCCTAAAAACTTCACTCTTAATTGTTCTATTTCATCTAAACCCGCTACTTCGTTGATACTATTTAGTGCAATTTCTTTAATTTCTAGCAATTTCTCTCTCATATTTTCCTTCATAATTCTACTCCTTTGCCATAGTATAAAAAACAAGACCTTTTCCAAAGAATAAAGGTCAAAATTTCAAAGTATTTACTCAATTATAGCACCTAGAATTTCAAAACTCAAGAAGTATTAGCTTCTCTGTTTCATTACTTCATACATTATAATCGAAGCTGCTACGCCTGCATTTAAGGACTCAGCTTTTCCAGGCATAGGTATCTTTATTAGTTTATCAGATAAAGAAAATATCTCTTTCCTAACTCCACTTGATTCATTGCCGATGATTAAAACAAACCCTTTCTGAAAATCAGTTTCATATATTGGTATACTTCCAGTTAAAGCTGTTGAATATACCCGTATATTCATATCTTTCAGATTTTTTAACTCATGAATTCCATCTGAAATATAGTATAACGGAACTCTAAAAATTGATCCCATTGTAGCCCTAACAACTTTAGGATTATAAGGGTCTACACATCCCTCTGTGATTATTATACCATCTGCATTAAAAGCATCTGCTGTCCTAATTATAGTCCCCATGTTTCCTGGGTCTTGTACTTCATCTAAGAATAATAAAAAAGGCCTTTCTTTCTTATACATTTCATTCAGATTTTCATATTCGAGTTTTGCGATCCCTAATATTCCCTGTGGATTTTCAGTATCTGAAATTTCTTTAAAAATATTATTCGGCACATAGATAGTATTATCTAAATCCTTTATCCTCTCAAAAAAATTCTCTCCATCTTTAGTCTTTAGAAACTGATCCGTATATACAATGTTTTTAACTGGATAACTATTATCTATTGCTTCTTCAATCATCTTTATACCTTCGATGATAAAAGCTTTATTTTTAATTCTTCCTTTTTTTCTATATAAAGTTTTTATTTCCTTAACCAATGGATTGTTGATACTAGTGATTTCTATCATATTATTCACCAGCTTTTTGTTCCACTCTCTTAATATCATTAGTGCTTCCTATCACTACTAGAATATCATCTTTTTCAATTACCACTTCTCCATTTGGGGAAACGCTAATACTATTTCCTCTCTTTATAGCCATTACATTTATTCCATACTTTGTAGATAATCTTAGCTGACCCAAAGATTTTTCTTCCCATTCCTTAAGAGCAGTAATTTCCAAAATACTATAGTCTGGTGATAATTCAATAAAATCAAGTATATTAGTAGAAGCTAAGTTATGAGCTACCCTAATCCCCATATCTCTTTCTGGAAATATTACCTTATCAGCTCCTATTTTAGTAAGCACTTTTCCATGGATGTCTGATAAAGCTTTTGCTATTACCCTTTTAATCCCTAATTCCTTAACAACTAATGTTGCCATTATTGATGCCTCAATATCAGAACCAATAGCCACAACGGCAACGTCAAAATTTCGTAATCCTAAATCCTTTAATACTGTTTCATCCATTACATCTGCTTGAACAGCATGAGTCACTTCATCAGATATTTCATTAATTCTTTCCTCAGAAATATCAATTGCTAAGACTTCATTACCTAAGCTGTATAAAGTTCTAGCAACAGCCGCACCAAATCTTCCACATCCAATAACTGCAAATGATTTCATTTTTATAACTCCCCTCTATCCTACCATAATATTTCCTTCTGAATATCTAAAATTACCAGCCTTACTTTTTCTAGCAAAAACATATGCCATAGTTAAAGGTCCAACCCTACCTATATACATGGTTAATATTATCATCACCTTACCAAACTCAGTAAGATTTGGTGTAAGTCCTCTTGTTAAACCTACAGTTGCAAATGCTGACGTAGTCTCAAATAATACGTCTAAAAAATTCGCTGGTTCTGTTACTGTTAAGATAAATGATACTCCAAGTATTAAAATCATGCCTACAGTAGATATAGCCAATGACCTATTGATGACATCATAAGATATCCTCTTTCTAAATGCTACAATGTCTTTATTACCTTTTATTACTCCAATAGTGGTTAATATAAGAGTACCAAAAGTTGTAGTCTTTATACCACCTCCTGTAGAACCAGGAGAACCTCCTATAAACATTAATATTATCATAAGAAATACAGTGGTATCATAAAGTCCTGCTAGATTAACAGAGTAATATCCTGCCGTCCTAGGAACTACAGATTGAAAAAATGATGCAATAAGTTTTTCAAAAATATTCAAGGGTTTCAAAGTAAGAGGATTATTATACTCTATTAGAAGAATTATTATCATTCCTACCAAAAGTAGAACTCCAGTAATAGATAAAACTAACTTTGAATGTAGGCTAAGCTTTTTAAAGCTCCTATTTCTGGAGATATCTATATATACATAAAAGCCAAGACCCCCTAGTATTATTAAAGCTGATATAGTCATGTTTATAGTAAAATCTCCTACAAATGGTGCTATACTGTCTCCTGTGAGGTCGAATCCAGCATTACAAAAAGCAGATATAGCATGAAATATTGAAAACCAAATTCCCTTCACAGTTCCATATATAGGTATGAATCTAGTCGATAGTAGTAATGCCCCCATACCTTCTATAATAAAAGTAGAAAGAATAACATATTTAGTTAATTTAACTAGTCCAGACATAGTTTCCTGATTCAATTGTTCTTTTATTACTAATCTTTCCTTTAATGTGATCTTCTTTCCAATAACCAAAGCTCCAATCGTAGCCATGGTCATAAAACCTAATCCCCCCATTTGGATAAGTAGAATTATTACAACTTGACCAAATAAAGACCAAAACTCTCCAGTATTTACAACTACTAAACCTGTAACACACACAGCAGATGCAGAAGTAAATAAAGCATTGATAAAACCAATACTCTCACCATTTTGTGTAGCTATAGGTAGATTTAACAATATAGCTCCGATAAGTATTAGGCTACCAAATCCCAATGCTAAAACTCTTGGGGGATCTAATTTAAATCTCTCAAGTCTTCTCTTTATAAACCCCATAATAACTCCTCCCCAATTATATATACCTATATTATTATTCCATAATCATAGTAAACTATGAAATAAAGAAAAATAAAAGTCCCTTAATGGAACTTTTACTATAACTTAGCTTCTGCAATTTTTACTAATTTGCACCTTTTGCAATTTCTACTAATTTGGAAAAACCTTCTGCATCATGTATGGCCATTTCGGATAACATTTTTCTGTTTACTTCGATATTTGCTTTTTTAAGACCATTGATGAATTTGCTATAGCTCATTCCGTTTAATCTCGCAGCAGCATTAATTCTTGCAATCCAAAGTTTTCTAAAATCTCTCTTTCTTTGTTTACGTCCTATATATGCATAATTAAGTGATTTCATAACAGCTTGATTAGCAGTTCTGAATAATTTAGATTTCGCTCCAAAATAACCTTTGGCTTGTTTTAATACTTTTTTATGTCTTTTCTTGGCATTAACAGCTCTCTTTACTCTTGCCATCTATAGTACCTCCCGTATTTCTAATATAGTTTTTTATGGTATCATTGAATCTATTCTCTTTTGGTCACCTTTACTCACTAAAGTACCTTTTCTTAGGTTTCTAACTCTCTTTGATGATTTTTTACCAGTCTTATGACTCTTATAAGCCTGAAATCTCTTTAGTAAACCTGAACCAGTTCTCTTAAATCTTTTTGCTGACGCTCTATGAGTTTTCATTTTTGCCATGATGTTACCTCCTTTATTACTCAGTTTTTGGTGTTAAATACATTACCATACTTCGTCCTTCTAATTTTGCTGCCTTCTCTATAGTTCCAACTTCTTCAGTTAGTTTAGCAAAATCATTTAATACCTCTTTACCTATCTCCGTATGACCCATTTCTCTACCTCTAAATCTAACAGATACCTTAACCTTATCTCCAGATTCTAGGAATTTACTAGCTGTTTTAGCCTTTACATTTAAGTCATGAGATTCAATATTAGGTGTTAATCGAATTTCTTTAACATTAATCACCTTTTGATTCTTTCTAGCTTCTTTTTCCTTCTTCGCTAGCTCATACTTGTATTTTCCATAATCCATTATCCTACATACAGGTGGATTAGCAGTTGGAGCTATCTTCACTAGATCCAATCTTTTCTCTTCTGATATCTCCATAGCCTTTTTAATAGGTAAAATTCCAAGTTGTGTTCCGTCGACATCAATTAGTCTTACTTCTTTATCTCTGATTTCTTCATTAATTTGAAGCTCTTTGATAGTACAGCACCTCCTAAGTTTTCTCAAAAAATTAAAAGCGGGTATAGAATACCCGCTTAAATTCATAGAAACATGAGCCTTATATAAATAAGACTATTTTATTATCTAAAACCTTATGAGCATTGCTATAAGGTGAGAAGCGGACACTTCTACTTAAACCCAATATTTAGTTTACCATATGATTATACATTAGGTATAGTTGTTTGTCAAATATATTTTATAATTTAGTTTCAAATTTTAATAGCAGCAATAGGCTGTTATTTTCAAATAAAATATCATATGCTAATTCAATATAAGATATAAAATCTTCGTAGAATAACTATTTCGCCAACTCATATAAAGCATGAGCATATATCTTAGTTATCTTCATCAGATGTTCTATAGAAATATATTCATCTTTCTGATGAGCCACATCTGGTTGGCCCGGGAACATTGGTCCAAAAGCTACAGCATTTTCCATTGCCCTAGCATAAGTTCCCCCTCCAATTGTAATTGGCTCCCTATCTAAATCTCCAGTTTGAGCCCTATATACTTCCATTAATTTCTCCACTAAGAAATTATCTTTAGGTACATATAAGGGCTTAGTGTCCCCCTTACCTTCTACCAATTCTACTTTTGTTCCATTAAGATTTTCTCTTATTCCATCATATACTTCTTTTGCACTGCTCCTTATAGGATATCTGACATTTATAGTTAAAATTATCTTGTCTCCATCTAGTTTTATCATCCCAGGATTAAAGTTTAGCTTACCAGATACATCATCTTCATAGCCGCATCCAATTCCCTCGCCATAATGTTTGAATCCTATTCTTTCATTATAAAGGTTGATAAAGTCACAAAGATCACATTCTCCACTTAAACAATTGGATAAAACATCCATTAAATAAGAGATTGCATTTTCTCCTTTTTCTGGAGTACTACCATGGGCAGATATTCCTTTAGCTGTTATTTTTACAATATTATTTTCTAAATGAATATTAGTTGGATAATCTTTATCTTTTATATAAGACCTATATTTATTATAGAAAGCTTCTGGCTCTTCAATTTCTAAAATAATTTCTGCATGATCTGGCACCATATTAGGTGCATTTCCACCTTTTAATTCTACGAGTTTAATTCCACAGCAGCTATTTGAATTTAATTTTTGCTCTAAATTAAATACTATTATTCCCTTTTCACCATGGATTACAGGAAAGTCTGCGTCTGGAGTAAAAGCCATTGTTGGGGGGTTTTCATGTTTAAAATAATAGTCCATGCAACCCCATCCTGTTTCCTCATTAGTTCCAAATATTATTCTAATCTTTCTATTTAAAGTTAAACCAGATTCTTTTAAAGCTTTCATAGCATAGAGTGTAGCTATAGCCGGTCCTTTATCATCAGCTGTGCCTCTACCGAATATTTTATCATCATGGATTTCTCCGCTATATGGAAGATAAGTCCAACCTTCACCCTCAGGTACAACATCAAGGTGGACTAAAACACCTACAGTTTCATTGCCTTCTCCAAATTCTGCATATCCAGCATAACCTTCTAAATTTTTAGTTTCAAATCCCATTTCCTTAGATATTTTCAATGCATACTCTAAAGCTTTATATGGTCCTTCACCAAACGGCATATTTGGTTTAGCTTCTTCTTCCACACTTTTGATCCTAATAATTTCTTGAGTTGATTTAACAATTTCTTCCTTATATCCATCAATTAAGTTAATGTAATTCATTTAATCACCTCTCCTTTCCTATCTATCATTATTATACCTTTGTTGTTATTTTCCTACAACTTTAATATTTTCTTTTATAGAAATTGAATTAAATGGTTACACTATTTTTAGAAAAATAAATAAGGTGGGGATAAATTGAAAAAGAAAAAAATAATATTTCTATTTTTAGTATTAGGGCTGATTGCATCCTTTTTACTTATCTATGATGGTTTTTTCCCGACTAAAAGCTTTTCATCCTTTAGAATTGGAGATAGATTAGCAGTCTGGGTAATCACTCTAGTCCTATTTATTCTCTATAGCAAAACAGATACAAAACCTCAGCTGGTCCCCTCTGTTTTATCTATTGAAAAAGATACAGGAAGAGACAAAGATAAATCTGATGTATCTTTTAAGGATGTAGCAGGATTGGAAGAAATAAAAGAAGAGCTGCAAGAGACCATAGACTTTATCAATAATTCTATGAAATACAGAAAGATGGGAGCCAAGATACCTAAAGGTATTTTATTTCATGGACCACCCGGTACTGGTAAGACCTTACTAGCTAAGGCAGTAGCAGGAGAAACGAATTCAACCTTTCTCTATGCATCCGGATCTGAATTCGTAGAAAAATATGTAGGAGTTGGTGCTAAAAGAGTTCGAACACTTTTTGAAAGAGCTAAAAAAGAAGCCCCAAGCATTATTTTCATAGATGAAATAGATGCCATAGGTGCAAGAAGAAATCTAGAATCTAACAATGAGAAGGATCAAACTCTAAATCAGCTTCTGGTGGAAATGGATGGATTTAATACTGATGAAACCGTCATAGTAATAGGTGCTACAAATAGATTAGATTTATTAGATGAAGCTCTTCTTCGACCTGGTAGATTTGATAGACATATATTTGTAGGGAATCCTAATATACGAGCCAGGGAACAAATATTAGAAGTTCATACTAAAAACAAACCCCTCGATAAATCCATCGATAT
This sequence comes from Tissierella carlieri, assembly GCF_018917285.1. Lineage (NCBI taxonomy): Bacteria > Bacillati > Bacillota > Tissierellia > Tissierellales > Tissierellaceae > Tissierella > Tissierella carlieri. Next base: position 29,978 of record NZ_JAHLOH010000045.1, read on the forward strand.
TAAAACAATCGCAAGAAAAACCACTGGATTATCTGGAGCACAGTTAGCTAATATCGCCAATGAAGCAGCAATCATCGCAGTTAGAAAAAATAAAACGATTATATCTATCAATGAATTTGATGCCGCTATTGAAAGAGTTTTAGCAGGGCTAGAGGTGAAAAATCCTACAGTTCTGAGAAAAGAGAAAGAAACTGTAGCAATACATGAAGCAGGTCATGCTTTAGTTGCTAAAGTTCTCGAGACTGATATAGTTCAAAAGATATCAATCGTTCCAAGAGGTCAGGCTTTAGGCTATGTACTTAAATTTCCAGATGAAGAAAGATATTTGCTAACCCAATCAGAGTTAAAAAATAAAATCACTTGTTTATTGGCTGGCAGGGCTGCTGAAGAATTGATATTTAAAGAGATTACTACAGGAGCCAAGGATGATTTAAATAAGGCAACAGATATAGCTAGAGAAATGGTATGTAGCTATGGTATGAGTAATTTAGGCACCATGGCCTTAGATGAAACTTTTATGAGATATAATTCTGATATAATTAGGATTGAGATCAAAAAAATTACCGATGAGAGATATACTGAAGCACTCCGAATTATAGACGAAAATAAGTATTTACTCCACTATATTGCTAATAACCTATTGGAAAAAGAAACAATAAATAGTGATGAATTAGATAATATCTTTAGACTTTATAAAAAGCCATTACCCTGTGCAACTGAAACCAATTAAAAAGGAAAAGTTACAACTCTTCCTTCAAACTGTAAACAAACTAGATAATAGGTGAACTGTAAAATAAAGCCTTTTGTGGTTATTACCATCTATGCTACAAAAGGCTTTACTCGTTTACAGACACGGCCTCACAATCCACTTCTCACTATAAATAATTACTTAATGTCAGTTTTCTTATGGTAATTATATTTGATATAATTCTCATTGACCAATCTCTTTGTAAACATATCTAAGTCCCATGGACCTTCATTACCATTCTCTCTTGAAGTTACTGCGACAGTATTTTCATTTTCTTCTTTTTGTCCCACGACTACAAAATATGGAATTTTTTCTAATCTAGTTTCTCTAATTTTATAATTTATTTTTTCTGGTCGATAATCAATCTCCACCCTAAGACCACTTTCTTTTAAGACACTACTTATGTTTTCAGCATATTCATTGAATCTATCAGAAATTGGAAGCACCTTTATTTGTATTGGAGCCAGCCAAAATGGAAATGCACCAGAATATTTTTCAATCAAAGTTGCCAGAGTTCTTTCGTAACATCCAATTGAAGTTCTGTGTATGATATATGGACGTTTTTTTTGCCCATCTTTATCAACATAATACATATCAAATCTTTCAGGCAGAGAGAAGTCTATTTGATTTGTAATTATGGTATCTTCTTTTCCCCAAACATTACGACATTGTATATCAAGTTTTGGGCCATAAAAAGCTGCTTCACCTTCAGCTTCAGAATATTCAATAGAAAGACAATCTAGAATCTTTTTCATCTGTTGCTCAGTTTCATCCCATGCCTCATCATTATCAATATATTTATCCTTATTCTTAGGATCACGTTTAGAGAATCTATAAGTAATGTCATCTTCAACGCCCAGTACTTTCATGATGTATTGCTGTAATTCCATAACTCCTTTGAACTCTTCTTCTAGTTGGTCTGGACGCACAATGAGATGAGCTTCAGATATTGTGAACTGCCTGACTCTTGTTAGTCCATGCATTTCACCAGAAGATTCATTCCTAAATAATGTAGATGTTTCAGAATATCTTATTGGTAATTCCCGATAGGAGTGTTGATCGTCATTATAAATAGTAAACTGGAAAGGGCAAGTCATAGGCCGTAAAGACAGTACATCCTCAGAATCTGGATTTCCTATATGGAACATACCTTCTCGATAGTGATCCCAATGTCCAGATATCTTATACAACGCTGACTTACTCATGTATGGAGTCATAGTCTGTCTATATCCCCATTCAGTTTCCAAGTCTTCTATCCAACGCTGTAAAAGCTTTATAATCAAAGTTCCTTTCGGTTTTATGAGCGGTAGGCCTTGACCTACTACTTCCGATTGCATGAAGAGTCCCAGTTCTCTACCTAATTTTACATGGTTCCGTTTTTTCGCTTCTTCAATCATATTTAAATAATCATTAAGATCCTTAGGTTTAGGAAAGGCAATGCCATATATTCTGGTAAGCATTTTGTTATTCTCATTGCCACGCCAATAAGCACCAGCTACTTGCATAACCTTTATTGCTTTTATTGGTTTGACATCTATAAGTTGTGCCCCTATACATATATCTGTTAATTCACCTAAAACACATATGGAAATTAATTCGCCTTTCTGTAGATCGTTTATAAACTCAGCCTTATATGATTCACCCAAACTTTCAATTTTCATTAAAGCTTCTTGCTGTTTCAACTCATACCGCTTTAAATCATGACCTTCTTTAACTATTCTTTTCATTTCTTCTTCGATCTCTGTAAGGTCTTCTTTATTAAATGACCCTTTTTTATCAAAGTCGTAGTAAAAACCATCTTCATTAACTGACCCAATGGCTAGATTTACCTCAGGAAATAATCTTTTTACTGCTAATGCCATTATATGAGCCGATGTACGCCAAAATATGGCCTTTCCTTCCTTATCTTCAAACTTAACTACCCTAAAAGTAGAATCTTCATTGATAATTTCCTGCATTCCTTTTGTATCTCCATTTACAACCGCTCCAAGGGCAACCCTTGCTAAGCCTTCAGATATATCCTTAGTAACATCATATACAGATACTCCTTTGTCATATTCTTTAACCACACCGTCAGGTAATATAATCTTAATCCTTTCCATAATCTAACCTCCTATTATTTAATTAATAGCCATAGACCACTTACACAATTCATAATTGAAAACACTATTTGCCTGCAGATTTGGTTTTGTTGTTTTACGCAGTTTCGAACACCAATTTATTTACTTGCCTCGCTCGTATAAATTGGGTTCCTATTGCGTTTGACCTACATCAACTCACTAATGTTCGTTGTTCTAGGTCATAAAAAAAGCCTTCCATCTCTACATATCTCTATGTAGGGACGAAAGGCTAAGTTTCGTGGTTCCACCCTAATTACTTCTCAATTTAAATAACGCTAATAAGCGGAAGTCCTTTATTCAGACTCGGTTCAGAGGCAGTCTTCATATATCTTTCTCATAAGAAGACTTGCAGCCACGATCTTCTCTCTCTTAAAGGAAATAATATATTACTCTTCTCATCAATACCTATAATATTAAATTAGCTTTTACACTTAGGATAACTATTTGTCAAGTAGCTTTCCCAGACACTCGATTACTCCTTCTGACAAAATACTCTTTGTTCTCCTGTTTCTTCATGTTTCTAAATGAACAAGTGTCATTGTCAGTTTCCTCATAACATATGACTTTTATATAAGAGATATGATATTACTTCTTCTTTTCTTTTACTTCTTCAATTACTTGGCAAATAAAATCTTCAACTTTGATTTGGCCTTTATCTCCTTCGTCTCTCTTTCTTACAGAAACTAATTTTTCTTCTACTTCCTTTTCACCTACTACTAACATATAAGGTATTTGCTGCAATTGAGCTTCTCTAATCTTATATCCTATCTTTTCGGCTCTATCATCTAATTCAACTCTAATACCCTTATCTGCCATTTCCTTCTTAATTTCATAAGCGTATTCATTGAATTTATCTGATATAGGAAGAATAATCGCCTGTACTGGTGCAAGCCATACTGGGAATTTACCTGCAAAATGCTCTATAAGTATTCCCATAAATCTTTCCATACTACCATATATAGTTCTATGAATCATGACTGGTCTTTTCTTTTCATTATCTTTATCCACATAACTCATATCAAATTTCTCTGGCATTTGGAAATCTAGCTGTATAGTACCACATTGCCAAGTCCTACCTATTGCATCCTCTAAATGGAAGTCTATCTTCGGTCCATAGAAAGCACCATCACCTTCATTTAATATATAGTCTATTCCTTTTTCCTTTAACGCTTCTCTTAGACCATTTGTTGCTATCTCCCACTGTTCTTCAGTTCCCATAGAATTCTCAGGTCTAGTGGATAACTCTACATGATATTTAAATCCAAATATATTGTACATATGATCTGCTAAATTTATTATATTAATCAATTCTTCTTTTATTTGAGATGGTAATACAAATAAATGAGCATCATCTTGAGTAAATGATCTAACTCTCATTAATCCATGTAGAGCTCCTGAAAGCTCATGCCTATGAACTAATCCAAGTTCTCCCCATCTTAGAGGCAAATCTCTATAGCTATACATCTTAGATTTATATACTAAAATAGATCCAGGACAGTTCATTGGTTTAATAGCATAATCCCCATCATCTATATTTGTAAAATACATATTTTCCTTATAGTGATCCCAGTGACCTGATTGATGCCATAGTCTTTCGTTCAATATCAAAGGTGTTTTAATCTCATCATATCCAGCTCTAGTATGCTCTTCTCTCCAGAAATTTTCTAAGATATTTCTTAATGCCATTCCTTTTGGATGGAAGAATGGGAATCCAGGTCCCTCTTCGTGAATACTAAATAAATCTAATTCTTTACCTAGTTTTCTATGATCTCTTTTCTTAGCTTCCTCTAACATTTGAAGGTATTCTTCTAAATCTTTTTTCTTTTCATAAGTTGTTCCATAAATTCTTTGAAGCATTTTATTCTTTTCATCACCACGCCAGTAAGCACCTGCAATACTTAAAAGCTTAACAGCTTTAACCTTCTTTGTATCATATAAGTGAGGTCCAGCACAAAGATCAGTAAATTCTCCTAATTTATAGAAGGATATCTCTTCGTCTTCAGGAAAATGTTCAATTAAATCAACCTTATATTCTTCTCCTTTTTCCTTAAAATACTCAAGGGCTTCGTTTCTTGGCATTACATATCTTTCAAGGATATGACCTTCCTTAACTATCTTGGCCATTTCTTCTTCAATCTTCTCTAAATCCTCCGGAGTGAATCTATGCTCTGTATCAAAATCATAATAGAATCCGTTGTCTATTGCAGGACCTATAGCAAATTTAACCCCTGGGAAAAGTTTTTGTACCGCAAGAGCCATAATATGAGCTGATGTATGCCAAAATATAGCCTTTCCTTCCTTATCTTCAAACTTGACTACCTTAAAAGTAGAATCTTCATTGATAATTTCTTGCATTCCTTTTGTATCTCCATTCACAACCGCTCCAAGGGCAACCCTTGCTAAACCTTCAGATATATCTCTAGTAACATCGTATACAGACACACCTTTGTCATATTCTCTAACAGCACCATCAGGTAGTGTAATCTTTATCCTTTCCATAATCTAACCTCCTATTATTTAATTTCAAAATTGAAAACATTATCTACCATGCAAATTAAGTCATTTCCCGCAGTTTCACTGCACAAATTCATTTGCTACCTTAATTCGCCCCGCAGGGTATAATTCAGTAGTCCTTTAGGGCTCATTATCATTCGCATGAATTTGGTCCTAGCGGACACTCCTAATGATAAATTCTATATTAAGGTTGACGTTCGTTGCCTTTTTGTCCAATGAGCATAGCGAATTGTAGACAAAACGGACAGCGTAGGTGCGTTTGATCTACATCAACTCACAACCTTATTCTACCCCGTAGGGTATTATTCAGTGGTGTCCGTCAGGACCTAACGTTCGTTGTGTTAGGTCATAAAAAAAGCCTTCCATCCCTACATATCTCTATGTAGGGACGAAAGGCTAAGTTTCGTGGTTCCACCCTAATTACTTCTCAATTTAAATAACGCTAATAAGCGGAAGTCTTTTATTCAGACTCGGTTCAGGGGTAGTTTTCATATATCTTTCTCATAAGAAGACTTACAGCCACGATCCTCTCTCTCTAAAAGGAAATAATATATTACTCTTCCCATCGTCACCTATATTATTAAAGTAACTTACATTTTACCATCATTCTATCTATCTGTCAAGTAATTATTCATATTTATACCATTATTATTTTATTTTAAACACTTAATTACTTCTTCCAAAGAAATATTTTTTTGTTCCCCTGTTTTCATATCTCTAAGGGAATAAGTATTATTCTCAGCTTCCTCTTGTCCTATTACTATTACATATGGGATATTTAACTTATCTGCATAGTTAAATATTTTTCCTATCTTTCCTGATTCTAGATAAATCTGAGCATATATACCTTCTCCTCTCAATTCATTGACGGTTTCAACACCTTTCTCCACAAAACTATCCATAGGTATAATTAATGCCTTAGTAAGAGATTTCTCTGTTGCTTCAATTATTTTAGCTTCTCTTAACTGATAAAATAATCTAGTTAAACCAATAGACATTCCAACTCCGGGAAGTTTCTGCTTAGTATAATATTCTGCTAGATTCTCATATCTTCCACCTCCACAAATACTCCCAAGTGAAGGATAATCATCTAATATGGTTTCATATACAGTTCCAGTATAATAATCCAATCCCCTTACCATAGTTAAATCAATTCTATAATTTTTCTCAGGCACTCCAAATAAATCAATATATTTTATTACTGTAGATAATTCTTCTAGTCCCTCTTTAAATGTCTCATCATCTATTTTTAAAGCCTCAAGATTTCCTATTATATCGTTGTTGGAACCTTTTATACTAAGAAATTCTTTGGTTCTCCTTATATTGTGATTTGTAATACCCAGACTTTCCAATTCCTTTTCTACTTCTGCCATTCCTATTTTATCTAATTTATCTATAGCTCTAAGAACAAAAGTAGAATCTTCTATATCTAAGCTATTAAAAAATCCTTTTAGCATTTTTCTATTATTTATTTTTATTGTAAAGGAATCAAAACCTAAATCTCTAAATGTGGAATAAATAAGAGAAGGTATTTCAGCATCATTAATTATATCTAGGGTTCCATTTCCTACAATATCTATATCACACTGATAGAACTCTCTAAACCTACCTTTTTGGTTTCTTTCTCCCCTATATACTTTGCCAATATGATATCTTCTAAACGGGAAACTTAATTCAGAATAATGTTGTGCAACATATCTAGCCAAAGGTACAGTTAAGTCAAATCTCAAGGACATATCTGTACTTCCTTTTTCAAATCTATATATTTGCTTTTCTGTTTCTCCTCCACCTTTAGCCAGAAGTACCTCTGTTTTTTCTATTACAGGAGTATCTATAGGAAGAAAACCAAATTTTTCATAGTTTTGTCTAATTGTATCTAGCATTTTATTAAATAATATTTGATCTGTTGGCGTTAATTCCATAAAACCTGGTAAAATCGATGGTTTCACTATATCTTTACTCATATTATACCTCCTTATGTATCATTTTATATTATAATAACAGATATATTAATAATTTCCAAGGATGTTTAAATAAAAGAATCTAATATTTTCCAATCTCTTATTGAATAAAAAAGAAGCTGATTTAATCAACTTCTCCTCACTTGCCCTTTTTCAGTTTGGCTTTTAAATTACAAGTATCACATCCATCACAAAACTGTACTTTATCCCTAAAAACTTGAGAAATCACATTGACCAATTCTTTCTCTTTACCTTCCTCAACATGCAACACTAATTTTATAGGAGAGAGAACTATCAACGAGCTGACTAAAAGGTCAGCTTTACTTATATCTTCATACCACTGATCATCTGGCGCATATTCTAACAAACCATTTTCAATTATATTATTATCCTTATCTAGTAAAAAATAATCGTTTTCTTTAATAATAACATTAACTAATTCATATTTAGGTTCCTGTATATCAACAAAATATTGGAGCATACTCAAAAACTCCAGATACTCTCTTTCTATCTCAAACTGACCTATTGCTTTTTCTACAGAAATATCTACTATATATATGAATCTTCTTAATCTAAAGTTCATAAATCCATCTATTAAAATACTATTATTTTCTATTAAATGATTAAGTATTTCTTCATTAACCATGTTCTTTTCTTTTATATAATAATTCTCGTTCAATATTGCTAAATGTGTTGAGGTAACTATTCCCTCTTTATCACTAGACGAATAATCATCGCATATTTTCACTACTCTATTCATAATTATTGGTTTAATATATATTTCTAAAATAATATCTTGCACTAAATTAGCAACAGCCCTATAAAACGCAATATCTTCTAAGTTTTTTTTAGTTCCCAAAGAAAGCGAAAATTCATATCTTTCTTCATAGTCTTCCTCTTGAACATTTACCTTAGAATTGGAGAAATACCTATTTATTAAATTTTTTACTTCGTCTTTATTTACATTTCCACCAATTTTTATAGTTTGCATTGTATCACTCCCTTCTTTTACTAGTATGTACCTAGAGAGTAGACATATACAATATAAAGACTTACTTTAATGGCAATATAGAGTAATTATAGTACCAATATCTAATATATTTTTTTTCGATAAAAAAATTAAATTTGTATTATTTTTTATGAAAAAATTTAAAATTTCATCTTTATTAGGATGTCCATTTAAACTTCCCGATATAATAGATTTTCCATTGTATAAACTTCCATTTGTTCCGCCAATAAATCCATATTTTTGTCCTTCTAAGGATACATATCCTGACTGAATTAGCAAAACTTTGTAGCCAAAATCTCTTAGCTTTTCATACATAGGGTAATCGGCAGTAATAGCTGAATCTTCTCCCACTATAGCTAAAGAACATTTTGTATATCCTTGATTTACATTTATAAAATCAATATTTTCCTTTTTTAAATGATACTTTAAAACTTCATCAGTATATTTGAAATTATGAATAGCTGCTCCTATAAGTCTTCCTACATTATATGCTATATCTTCTGGATATTTACTATCTAAATATTTTTCTCCTTTAATTAATTTAATACCCATATTACTTAACATTTCTTCATAATACTCAAAAACATTAGGTGCGATAATCAAAGTATTGTGATTTATTGGATGAATTACTATATCTGGATGATACGCAATACTTTCATGAACCTCATGGCATTTTATAGTTTTAATTATTTTCAAACCTAGTCTTTTTAAGTTATTTTCTATTTCTTTATCTATTCTGCCATCTACTATGGCTACATTAGCTGATTTTGGGGGAATAAAAGGATTCATCTCATCACCTCAATTTAAATATAAAAAAGATTTCTACTTAAAACATTTATAAATTTTATGAAGTTTTTGGAATTCGTTTACAGAAAGTTTAACTTAGAAAATAAAACTTTCTAATAGATTATAACAAATCTAGAATCTTTGATTCTAAAATGACATATATGATGCATAAAGATTTGAACTAAGAAATAAATATCTTCCACCTCTACATAAACCTTAAACATAACACTCTATCGAATAATATCTAGTTTTAAATTCAGTAAAATACTTGATTTATATTTTTGCACTTAACTATTATATAATATTCTTTATTATTAAACATATTAAAATAGATTTAAAAGCAGAAAAAAGACTCTAGATTTTATTCTAGAATCTAATCAATATAACTATTTGCTCTTCTCTGCTTTTGGATCTACTATCATTTCATAGGCTCCCATACTTGTTATAGTGATTAATATTGAATTTATAATAGTAAGAGTTATTCCTTCTATGCTTCCACCAGACCTAGCGAATATAAAGGTTAATATTAAGGATATCACTAGAGCATATATCCTTACCATAGAATCTCCAAATTTCCTCTTTACTATAGATTTAGTAAACTGAACAATTAAACTTACCGCAGCCACTAATCCTGCAAAATTTATTAATATGTCTAAGTTCATCAATTCGTTAGACCTCCTTATGATTAATAATCAATTTGCCATCATTCCACCCTGCCTTATATCCTCTTTTTTAAAATCCAGCAGGAATATAAGTAACTTTGTCTTTCATAAGGCTCCTTCAACATCTTTGCCATATAACCCTATTTAAAATTAGATATTTTTCATCTTTAACATACTTAACTCCCAGATAATTTAGTATTCCTTTTGCTAGTTCTAAAACTAATTCATCTCATTGTCCTCTAGATTAGTAATAAAGACTAATTTTACCAGATCTGATGTCATCTTAATCTCTCTTAATACCACAAAGCTAACTGTTTTTATTCCCTTATTTATAGAATATGTTTAAATCCGAATTATGCTATCTTAAATATATTTTGCTAATGCCATATCTTTATTACTAACCATCTCTTTGACATTTACATTTTCGATTACATTACAATGTATAACAGATTTCTCCTATTAATATTAGAGAAAGAACTTTTAAAAAAGAAAAATTCAAGGTTTTTTATTTCCTTGAATTTCTAGAACTTTTAGTCTATATTTAATCTAGTCAATATAAGATTTATAATGTTAGTAAAATATCGTATAATTAGTTCCTAAACAATGATTATTTAGTTTTAATATATATGTATTTAATAAGAATATAATTTCTTGCTTAATACTACACTCTTATAATTTGTTGCACCCCATTCAATAGTTTCTATATATCTGTACTCTCTTTTTCTATAAAAATCAATTAAATGATATGCCGTTTCAGCAGTATCCAACGCAATCTCTCTCACATTATTTATTTTTCTAGCCTCTTCTTCAACAATGTCCATCATTCTACCACCAATTCCGTATTTTTGTAATTCAGTCGCAACTGCAAACTGTCCAATCTTGGCCACAAACTCTTTACTATACCAACTACTTTTATCCGAGTGTTCTGGACTATAAAGAGATATTGTTGAAGCAATTCTATTCTGATATATACCTATATAACATTTGTAGGCATTTCTCACTCTGTTTAATGTTACACTATCGTCCTGTGTAGCTGCTACATATTTAAGACCCATATCAGCTAAAATCTTATAAGATTTATTAAGAAGCTGAGTTAATTCTTCAATCGAATCTTTGGTCGTGATTAATCTAAACTCTATACGTTCACTACCATTAAAGTTATATGAATATAATCCTCTTTGTGACATCTAACCCCTCCTTGCAGCATCTTTAGATTTAAACCATTTGTATTTATTGAAATTATAATAAGGCATATCAAAAGTGAATATGTCCTAATTTTACTATGACGACTTACTTACAAAGAGATTATAGCATATTAGTTATATTTTATATAGTATAGAAATTCTTGCTTTATAGATATAATATTAATCAATTTTCAACACAATGTCTTCGCACCTTCAATAGTTATCTAACATAAGTAGAATAAAAATACCGTAAAATTCTTTTATGAATAATACGGCACTAAAATAAACTGTCTACTTCTAACTCTTCTATTTAGTAAGCTCTATCTTAAAAACTTTATTCCTCAATGAAATTCATCAATTCTTCATTAAATTTATCTTTCTGATCATAGAATGATCCATGCCCACTATATTGAAATGGTATAAGTCTGGCATTTTTAATGCTTCTCTCTTGTACCTCACCTAATTCAAATGGAACGACTTTATCGTGTATACCATGAATAATCAGTGTTGGGACATTTATTGTTCCCAAATCATAAAACAACTCTTCATTTAGCCAAGTATTTGCAATAGCTGCGGTTGACCATCCTGCTGCTTGTAACCCTAATTGTAAGAACCAGTAAGAGAAAGGCTGAGTTATATACTGAAAGAAAAATATATCACAAAAATCACTCAACATTTTAGGCCTATCATTATATGTTCCCTCAATAATTTTAATTACAGTTTCTTTATCTATACCATAAGGAAAATTAGGAAGTTTTATAAGACTTGGAGCCGCTGCTGCAAAAAGAGCAAGTTTAGATACTCCATATCCATTATGTCTAGACATATATCTAATAGCAATTGCTCCGCCTGTTGAATGACCCGCAAGTATAAAATCATGTAATTTAAGAGTTTCAACTACACATCTAACATCATCGGCTAACCGATTATAGTCATATCCTCTCCACGGTTTATCCGACTTACCAAATCCCCTTTGATCTATTCCAATACATCTATATCCTCTTTTAGGAAGTTGATCAAATTGATATTCAAATAATTCATGACTTCCAGGCCAACCATGTAAAAAAACTATGGTCTTATAACCCTCTGGATTAAGATCTTCTACATAAACTTTTACATCTGTCTCTACACTAACATAATATCCCATCAAGATACCCCCTATAATTAATAGCTATATTTATATGTTATTAACTTAAATACAAGTTTATGAGTGATTAAGATGGTTTAAATGTCATACTATTTATTTTTTAAAGAACACTATTCTTTTGATATTTTAATAGTGATATTATATTTTGTTCAAACTATAACGTATAAACTATTTTCATCAATAGTATGCTTATCATCCATAAAGTTTTAAAATTCCATCGACTATACTTACTTTATATCTCCATATTTAGATTTTATTTTTCTGTATCAAATATACCTACGCTTTAATATAATGTAATGTGAACTATATACAAGCCTAATAAACATTGCTTGTGTATATACATTTACAAATTATAAATAAGGATGTGCTCCTAATGGATATTACAAGTATAGAATCCTATGAATATTTTGATACTGAAAATTTTAATCGTTGCCCTCCCGAAGAAGAAGGTAGTCAAACTCATGTTCATGAATTTTTAGGTAGTACTAGATTAGCTGAACAAGGTGAAGATCGTCATAATCACAGATTTGCAGGAGTTACAAGTGAAGTTATCCCAATACAAGGTGGAAATCATAAGCATGGATTATTTACAAACACTGATTTCTTTATAAATCATCACCATGAGCTTGCAACCGAAACTGGTCCCGCTATTCCTGTAGGAGGCGGAAAACATGTTCATCTTGTTACAGCTAGAACTACAATGGATGATGGTCATTTCCATGAAGTTATATTTGCTACCTTAATTGAAAATCCTATAGGTTAGATAAATTATACTGGCAATTTGTCTTGTATGTAATTATAAAGCAAATTGCCTTTAATTATTTACCTTTAATGATAAATTAGACATATTCTGTGTATAACAGTTCCTATCCTTTTTCCATCTTCAACATAATTAAGCTTAAATTCAGCCTAAAACTAATTCATTTTTAATTGGCTCTATCACCTTTTCAATTTTGCCAGATAATATCTCCTTAAAAATATAATTAACCTTTTTTCACTATCCCTCATATTCTATTATTACACCCTTTACTTTCCCCAATTATAATTTAAATGGGAGGTGCTTTTATGTCAGATTTATTAGGCGGAAGAGAATGTGAAAACAATAGCTCATTATTATTCTTCTTTCTACTATTAGTGATTATATTCTGTAACTGCGATTTCTTCTAAACTCAACATAAAAAAGAATCGAGACTTGTGCCCGATTCTTTTTTATACTAAATACTATTTTGAGCTGGGGAGTAAAGGTTTTGCAGATACTTAAAGGCTTCCGATATATAAAATTTTACTATCGCAAGACCAATGCCATCCTCTATTTTTCAATATTTTTTATTTTTAGATTTAAGATTAATTATGATATAAACTAAAGGTAATTATTAAATTGAACGGTTATCTTTTATTACAAAAAAATAGGACCAATAATATCCTGTTCTATTACTATGCCTTTCTCTAACTCAATTGACAAAACAGCCATAACTCTTGATGCTACATAAGCTATATAATCTTTTTTATCTTCTGTAAATTCCATAATGTCTAAAGAACGTAATAAATCTCTAGCTATAAATAATAGGTTCTCTACCATTATTTATCACCTTTTACATTAGATTTTACTTATTATAATCAAATATTTGTTTAAGAAAATCCTTCTTTTTTGAATTTTTTCAAATAAAAATTGATTTATTTTTTATGTTTGTCTCACACAATTTAATTAATTGAATATAATGATATTGGGTATCTCTTTTTTCTTTGCACTCAGCTGTGTTACCCTTCTTCCTTTGCTAATAATAAAGACTATCGTATTCGATATATGCAGAGACCTTTTCGAAGGTCTCTTTTTTGTGTAAATAAAAAAGACCAGAAAATTAATTCTGGTCTAATCGCTCTATAGGCGTAATTATTTATTATATTAAATGATAGTGCACAAAGGTACTCTAACTAAAACTAGACGATCAGTTGCATTTTCAACATTAAACACTAAGAATGCATTCTGACCTACTACAAACACACAAATAAGATTTACTTCTCTTCCTGTAGGGATTGTATTAACTATTTGACAACGCATTACTCCTGATGCTATTAATGCTGCTTGTGCTGCTGTTATTTCAAATATTATTACTTCTTCTCTTTCATTACCCATAACGTCTATTTCTATAAGCAAGAAAAATCTTCCATCTATTTGAGCTACACATGTTGCACCTATCATAATTGGATCGTTGCATATTGGTTTTCTGCTAGCCATTTGTTCGTAATCCATTGATTTCGTCTTCCTTATTTTGTATCGGGAATTTTTTTCCCAATATTAGTATATTATGAATTTGTACAAGTGCTACTATAAATATAGAAAGATCAGGAATCAATCCTGATCTAAATTTAATCTCTCAATATTCGAAGAGCCTCGGCAACTTTCCTTGCAAAGTTTATTGGATCTTCTATAGAAAGGAAGTGAATATAAAATAGTCTTGGTCTATCAAATAACCAATGATTATGCAAAGCAGTTACTTCAATTCCTCTTTCCCTTAAAGCAGTTATAAAAGGATTTATTTCTCTCTGAAGTATTACTGTTTCTCCTAAATTTAATGTTCTACCTCTGTTATCCATAGATTCAAAAGAAAACAATGCTGCTAATGCCAAAGGACTCCTTGTAGGTCTTCCTGCGATTTCAGCTTCAATATTTCTATCAAATGTTACTACACATAGATCCTCTTCTGAGGTTAATATAGAAGCATTTAATATATTCGCAAATTGTTGACAAAGTCCATCTTCGTCTATATTTTGATCAATAAATTCCTCTTCTATTTCATCATAATCATATCTATACAAATTATCACTATAAATGTCTCTTTTGATTTCAGTCATATATAATTCCTCCCTCAATAACTATATATGTTGTCCCTGAAATTATGTTACTTTTATTTATTAAATTTTTATGTAACAATTTAGGTTTTGCTCTAACTCCTAGTTTAATACCTTTAATTTTCTATGATTGGTTTGCGAAATTAAATTTTACTCTGCATACTAAACATTTATATCACCAAATTTAAGCAAATTAATATAATCATATATTTATCAATTAATTAGCATCTGTTGGTATAGAAAGTATCTAATAATAATAATAGTATCACCCTCTTTTACATAAATATTTGAATTTTGCAAATCATATTATCAGGAGGTGAAAATAATGAGTGATAGAAAAACACTAGCACCACATGAAACTATACAATTACGTGAGTTGATGAGCAACTCAATTCTAGGATATAAAAACATTAATGCAAGTCTTCCTATGGTTGAAAATCCAGAATTAAAGAGTTTTTTAACGAATGCTTTAAATTCTAAAAAAGCTAGTATAGAAGAAATGCATAATTTTGTTAATAACATTGATATGGAATAGGAGGAGCTATTATGTCATGGCTAGAAAACTTTATGGGAGGTAATGATAATAATATGAACGATAGGGATATTGCATTAAATATGCTTGCATCTTCTAAAGCTGGCGTAGGGATGTTGTCTGCTGCTTTGGTTGAGACTACAAATCCAGAACTAAGACAAATGTTATCAAGTCAATTAACTGCTGGTATAAATGGTCATTTTCAGTTATCAGATATGGCCATTCGAAATGGTTGGTATAATGCATATGATGAACCATTAGAACAAATTTATGCAGTTTCAAAAGAAACTAAAAATATTATTAGATAAAATCTAATTTTTTGTAAGAGTAGAAACTGATAAAATGTGACTACTATTTTGGTCTTTTAAAAGCCTTGGAATACTCCAAAGCTTTTTATTTTTTTATTCTATTTTCCTCTGCAATTCACTTGTAAAATTAACTTTCATTCTAAATAATAAATATTTATTTCACCTTTTTTAATTAATTTAATATAATAGTATTAAGCGTTAGACATGCTTTGCTAACAGCTTATCACCCATTTTCTCTTGATAAAAACATATTCCAATATATAAAGAGATCCTCTAGGAAGGTCTCTTTACTGTTTAATATAGAAATGAAAAGCACACCTCCAAATATTAGCTTTTTATCTAACATCTAGGGTGTAATTCATTCTCAATGAGACCTCTCACCATATTCTCTTTCCATAACTTAATGCTATGGATGCAATAAACACTCTTTACTACTTCTTATACTATTTTTGACATTTAGTAGAAAGAAACATTTATTCTGCGATAAATTTTTGACATGTGATGTTATGTAAAAAAAGAAACCTGATTATAGGTTTCTTTTAAAATATAAATTACCTTTTAATCTTATTAGTTATAAATAATAATATGCAAGCCCCAACTACAGACACTATTACACTCCATAAATTTAATCCCGTAACACCAGATGCTCCTATTACTCTAAATACAAATCCTCCTATAAAAGCACCTATAATACCAACTATAATATTTGCAATAGCACCCATCTGTGAGTTTTTACCCATTATCATACTTGCTATCCAACCAGATAGTGCACCCAATATTATCCATGCAAGATATCCCATAATGTCAACTCCTCTACTGTTTATTTTAATTATCTTGTATTTAAAATACCCTATATACAATTAAAATAAACAGTACTGTTATCTTATTCCACCTCATCCTTCTACCTTCTCTGACATATACACTGTTATCCATACATTCCTTTATAGCGTCATACGCATCAGTAACTATAATCTTTCTATATTTTCCACGATAGAGGGACAAGTTATATATTTTGATTCATTCTCATCATGATTTACTTCACTAGCAAGAAGGACGAAACTTCTATCACAATTTAAACATTTATAAATTATATACTCTTTAGAATTCATATTCTTACCTCATTGTTTAAATTATTATTATTTATGAGTATATCTGTTTAGATTATAAAAAAACCCCACCGGGGAACTGGTGAGATTTAATGTAAATCCTTATTTAATTTTAACACATGGTTTTGGAATAGATTTCTATAATACTATATTAGTTTCCTCTACTCTTATATTAAGCTTTATCTGAAATCTATCTAGTTTATTGTAATAAGTTTCATAATCGTACCCTGCAATTGTAAACTTTCACCCTATATAAAGAAGTTCATTATCAGATCCTTTTACATTGTCTTTTGTGTAGGTACAATCTAAATCTGATATCTGTTTTTTAATATTTCTATTTTACTTTTTAGATATTTAAACTGTGATAATTGCTCTTTATTAAGTTCACTTCTAAGATTATTTAATTCTCTCTGTATATCCTGCATGTCCTCCCCCTAAAAAAAGCTCAAGGATTTAATTTCTCCTTGGGCTTCTAGAGCCTCTATCTTTTTAATTTAATGTATAATGTATAAAGTATATAATATTTATTGTATGTTTTCTCTTATTAGCTATTGCTTAGTTACAAAACGACCTTGTTCAGGTTTAGCAATTGTATCAAAATCCTTTACTAATACTTCTAGGTGTTGTATAAGTTCTTCACCTTCAATAGGTTTTCCGTGGCTTGCTATTGCCAATGAAGGTTTTAAATCCGCAAGAATTCTTACTGAATTTTCTGCCGCCTCCCAATCGGTTGTTAAATATTTTGGAGGACCACTTATTTGTTCTCTATGTGTTATTACAGATGATAAAGATTCTTGTTTTGTCGTACAAAAAGCATCTCCAACAATAAGTATACGATCTTTTTCATGGAATAATGAGACATGCCCTTCAGTATGACCTGGTGTGTGTATCCACTTCCAGCCAGTGATACCAGGTACACTACCATCGGTAGGAAGAGCTACAGCACGAAAACCTAAATCGATACTTGTATGTGGAAATGTTGGTGACATTTTTGCCACTAGACCTTCATCCACAGTAGGGTCCCCTAAAGGATAATCCTTTTTTCCTGTTACATAGGGTATTTCTAATTCATGGATATATACTGGAACATCCCATAATTCGGATAATTTAATAGCTGATCCAACATGGTCAAAATGTCCATGAGTAAGAATAATTGCTTGTGGTCGACTATTCTTACCAAACCTTTTCTCAACACATTGCAATATAAAATCTGCTGAGTTTTCAAGACCTGTATCTACAATTATCCATTCATTTTCTTTATCATCAGGGCTTCCAACTAAGCAAGCATTAACAATTGTAAAATCCATTAACAATATATCTGGAGTTACTTCCTGTGATGTTGCTGTCATTGCCGATAATCCTTCCACTATTTTATTACCCACTCTTAACACTCTCCTATTTATTGTTTTATTAAAAATCATCTTTAATAGTATGTGGAAAAATGCTTATTTTATAAGCTATTGATATCAACTATCGGTATCATATTTCTTCTTAGTCTTGCATCTCTTACATATTATTTCGCCTTTGCCTTCTGCCCAAAGTAATAACTTGCCACATTTACTACATCTTATTTTCTTCATATTTATCTCCTGCCTTTAGCTCACCATCTCATATAGTCTTTTCTTTACCTGTGCGGGAATAATATCCTCTACTCTATAGGTGCATTTATCCTTATGCCTTCTATCCTCATGGTCCTTATGATTTTTATTCTCATATATAATTTTTATTGTATCTTCATGCTCCTTATATTCTTCTATGCTTGTACCAATTTTCTATAAATTCCATTTGATGTGGTTGGATATTACTTAAAGGAAATCTTGTCTCTTCCTTTGCTTCTTTAGCATCAAAAGCTATAGGTATTCCTTTGTATAATCCAATAAAATTCAACATATTTTTTTCTTTATGGTCAGCTGATACCATTTGTTTTCCTCTTCGAATTGGTTTCATTGGTATAGCTACCTTCTATACCAATGCTATTCCTTTTCTTTTATATACTTTGTTTGATATGTTTATTATTTCTTCAAATACATCTCCTTTGTGGTAAGCTATAGATATTCTCATTATTTCAAAATATTATTTGCTATATATTCTTTAAGTAATGTCCCTGTAATTAGCTTTTTCCATAGCTTTAATGCTTTCATCCGTATCTCCTTCTTTTAATTTATTAATTAATAACACTTCATCACTACTTTTCATATGTTAGTATTAGGTTCTTTACTTAAACCGAATATTAAATAGGGGGTATCTTTATGGATGAATTCATAGGCGGTAGAAAAGATTGTGATAGAGACAGAGGTTGTGGTAAGAATGATAGTTCACTGCTATTCTTCTTTCTATTACTAGTAATTATTTTCTGTGGTGATGATTTACTTGGTGGCTTCTTTGGTAAAAAATGTTAAATTATCACACTAGTCGGGGCTTGTCCCCGATTATTTCTTTGTTTTTCACTTGTATAAATCTTTTTTTCTTCCTTCGTCCCCATCTCATAAAACACATTTGCTATGCTGTACATCTCTTGATTTCCTTCTTTCTTTTACCAAAGTGTTTATATAAATCAATTGACCATCCTCCTCACTCCTATTGCTCTTTAGTTGAGGAAGGAAATTTAAGTGCAAAAGGAAATATAGCCTTCTCTTCATTCTTAGATGATTAGTTTGAAACGTTTATCGATGGTAAGAAGACTTATAATACAGTTAAGAGGTACAAAGGCTGTATAAAAGCAAATTTAGGAAAAGTTAGGCTTGATAAATTAAATACTAAAATAATAAATGAACTCTATCTAAAAATGTCTAAAGAAACTATAACATTAAAAGATGGTTATGTTCTTGGCCAGATGGTAGGCCGCTTAGATCTACTTATATTTCAAAAGCTTTTACAAGGTTTGCCAAACAATTTTCAGAGGAGAAAAGGATAGATAGGATTACTTTCCATGGACTCAGACATTCCCACGCAACTATTGTTTATGGAGCTAGAGCTGATAGTCAAGAAATATCTAAAAGACTAAGACATTCAAGAGTATCAACTACAGATGATATTTATATCCACGTTACTGAAGAAATAAAAAAATCTACTGCTCAACTATTTAATCAAGCGATAGATTCTAAAAAACGATCTTTATACAAATAATCTCCCTCTGATCAGGGAGCTTATTTTTTTCATGTTGGACAGTTTTTGGACGTTTTTTAATTTTCGTCCGTTTTCCTAAGTCCTACAAGTATGTGTTTTTGGAGGCGCCACCCAGATTTGAACTGGGGAGTAAAGGTTTTGCAGACCTCTGCCTTACCACTTGGCTATGGCGCCATATATATAGCCCTAATTAATTAGGGCTACTCATTATGGAGCGGAAAACGAGATTCGAACTCGCGACCCTCGCCTTGGCAAGGCGATGCTCTACCACTGAGCCATTTCCGCATATTATCTAGTACAATCTTACATTCTAGCATGTTTCGCTGCCTTATTATAATAGCATAGATTCACAGAAAATGTCAATACTTAATTTTATTTTTTGATTAAATATTATAATTCAATTTCTATTAGCAATCATTGCTTATTTGCCTAGAACATATTGGTGCCCGGAGCCGGAATCGAACCAGCGACACGTAGATTTTCAGTCTACTGCTCTACCGACTGAGCTATCCGGGCATTGTATTCTGCCTTATTGACAGAATTAGTTCTGTTACTTCGCATAGATCTACTAATCAAGGATTAAGTGATTCGCACAAAATCGAAAATGACGATTTTGGCTCTCTACTTATACCGACTGAGCTATCCGGGCATCATGCTTTACTTTGTTGGCAAAAGTTATTTACTTCTCCGACCAGATATACCAATCAAGGATTAAGCGATGCACACAAAACAGAAATTCGCCGTTTTGGTGCCCTGCTTATACCGATTGAACTATCTGAGCATCACGTTTGCCTTGGCAAACAGAACAATATCTAGTATATATGAATTTCCTCTATTTGTCAACTATTAATTTTTCTAATTCTTCTTTTGAAAAATGATATTTTGTATTGCAGAAATGACATACTACTTCTCCTTCTCCATCTTCTTCAATCATAGCCTCTATTTCTTTTTTTCCTATGCTAAGAAGCACCTCTTCTATCCTTTCCCTAGAGCAATCACATTTATAATTAATATCTACTCTATCTAATATTTCCATTTCAAATTCTCTTAGCAATTCATACATTATATCTTCTGGTGTTAACCCTTTATCTATTAAAGAGGATATTGGAGGTGTTTTTGATATTGCTTCCTCAATTTTAGTTATATCTTCATCTGATACATCAGGTAATAATTGAATTATATATCCACCTGCTGCTTTAACTGATATATCTTTGTCAACTAATACTCCTAGACCAATAGCAGATGGCTGCTGCTCTGATATTACATAATACGTTGCCAAATCTTCCGCAATTTCTCCTGATACTAAATTAGCCTGTCCTATATAAGGCTCTTTTAGTCCTAAGTCCATAATAGTAGTAATAGTACCATTAGACCCTACAAGTCTACCTACATCTAACTTTCCATCGTCTCTACTAGGTACATCTGCATAAGGATGGTCTACATATCCTTTAATCTCAACCTTATTATTGGCTACTATCATAATAGTGCCAATAGGTCCATCTCCAGAAATTTTTAATGTAAGTCTGTCTTTTTCATTTTTCATCATCACACCCATCATAGATCCAGCTGTTAAAGCCCTTCCTAACGCTGCTGTAGCTGTAGGTGATGTATTATGATTATTTCTTGCCTCCTCAACCATGTTTGTTGTAGTCGCTACAAATATTCGAATATCTCCTGTTTTATCTATACCTCTTATTAAATAATCTTTCATCCTAATCACTCCTGAAACCTATATTTATCATTTTATTGCTACAAAGTTTATCCTCTCAGTTTTTTCTACTGGTTTTTCAAACTGAAATGCTTGAAAATAATCTACATCTCTAAATCCTGCTTTTTTAAGTAGTTCTACTATTTCATCTAATTTATAAGCTCTTTCTTTATGTTCCTCATCAAACCTTTCATATATTTCCCCGTCTTCACTAAAGAAGAAAGTTAAGTAGAATTCACAAATATTTTTATTCTCATCATAATAATTCTGCCAAGTATAGAATACATCTTCTCTATCTTCTACAAAGGTATTATTTCCTATAATATATTTTAGTTTATAAAAAGAGTTTATATCAAATATAAATATACCATCGTCTTCTAAATGATTCCAGACATTTTTAAAAGTTTGAAGTAAATCTTCTTTTCTAGTAATATAGTTTATACTATCACATATGGAAATAATAGAGTCAAAAGATTCTTTAAAATTAAAATCAATCATATTCTGCTTTATTAGCTTTACATTTTTAAACTTTCTAAGCTTTCCATAAGCTTGAGACAGCATATTTTCTGATAAGTCAAAACAAGTTAAATTATAACCTTTCCTTGCTAAATAATAAGAAAGGTTTCCTGTCCCACAAGCCATTTCAATAATCTTCCTAGGCGTCTTATTATATTTCTTAAATATGTCTTCTATATAATTAAACCAATCTTCATAGTTAAAGTCCATCATTAATTCATCATAGATACTAGCAAACTTATTGTAGATATCCATAACTATTCCCCCTTTTACTAATTACTCAGATTTCTTATTCATTTCTCTTTTTCTTACAGTCATTAATCCGCCTATTCTACCAGATTCCTTAGCAGTTAATCCAGCCCAACCTACTTCTTTGATTTTCTGTGTTAATCCCAATTCCTCAGCTATCTCATATTTTAACTTATCCTCTAAAGTTTCAATTATATCTTTCTTCTTATTCTTCTTCATATATCATCCCTCCTAGCTCTATTATTAGGAAGAACCCCTCTAATTATTCTTAAAGAAATAAATATTTAATATTTATTATTATAAATAAAATAATAATACCTATTATTGGGATATAATGAAGAATATTTGTTTCCCTTGGTTGTATATCCTGTTGTATTCCTCCCTCACCTTTAGGTAACTTTTTAATCAATTTTATAAGGATAATTAAAGAACATATAGCAAATATACTAAGCACTGCTAATAGGATTAGCATTTGAGTCTGATAAGGTATTTCATATGCTGGCACATCTATGGCTTGGCTTTGTTCCTTCATCCCAAAATATCCAATAGTCATAGCTAGCCCATTGTTTAGTGTATGCCCAAGAATAGAGGAGTATATGGAATTAGTTTTATAGACAATTATACCAAAAATTAGTCCCAAAAATGTTGGTCCTGCAAAATTTTGAAGATTTAAATGAAAAAGGCCAAATAATATTGCAGAAAATAATATTGCCTTCTTTTTTCCTATATCTTCATAAGCATTCATTATTGTCCCCCTAAACATTATTTCTTCACATATACCAGGTGACAAAGCTATAATAAAAATACTTAAAAAATATAATCCTAAATTCTCAGGTATAGGAACTGAACTTGGTACCATTTCTCCGAAAAAACTTAAAATAGTTATTACTAGAGTATTTAAAAATATTGCTACCGGATATGAAAAAATTGTAATCCAAATAATATACCATGCTTGTTTTAGGCTAATCTTATTAAGTCTCAAAGACTGTTTCAAAGGTATTCCTGTTAGTTTTAAATAGATTAGATTAGGCAAAAGTATTATTATATATTCTGTAATAAGTAATCCAGAATATATCTCTTTACTTTGAACTATAGAGCCCAGAAAGAATAATAAAAGCCCAAGTGATAAATATAATACATTAACTTGTAAAATACGCGATTTTTTGAAACGTTCCATATTTTTTCTCCTTTTATTTATATTTAATGACAATAAATTCACCTACAGAATAATTCCTGTAGGTGAATTTTTAATCAAATGTAAAAATGTAAGGTATATTTCTGTAGTGATCACCATAATTAAGCCCATAGCCTACAATGAAAACATCCGGTATGCTAAACCCTACAAAATCTGGCTCCAAGTCTACTTTCCTTCTACTAGGCTTATCCAACATTACACATATCTTAACAGAATTTGGCTTTTTTAAACTTAAAATTTCCTTTACCTTCTTTAAAGTATATCCAGAATCAATAATATCATCTACTATTAAAACATCTTTTCCTTCTACATCTGCTCTAATATCATGTACAATTTCTACGTTTCCTGATGATACTTCATCATGTCCATAACTAGCAGTTGTCATAAAATCAATCTCAACTGGTATAGATAATTCCCTAACTAAATCTGAAGCAAAAATAAAACTACCTCTTAACAATGATACAACTAACAAATTCTTGTCTTTATATTCCTCAGATATAATTTCTCCTAATTCTTTAACTCTAGTGCTTATACTCTCTCTACTATAAAGGGTTCTTTCTCTTTTGCTGCCTTCCAAGCTTATTCTCTCCTCTCTCTTAAGTTAACATCATTTGGATTTTTAATTAGCATCTTTCTAATATCCCTAATCTCCCTTAATATAAGATTAAGCGTATATTGAATACTTATTAATATTATCAATATTATAGCACTAAATATCATTTTTGTATCCATAAATTATCTTATCCTTCCTGTTCATATACCACCAATCTATTATTATCATTTTCAACATATTCTAGTTTTGACACCGATACCTCAAATGCAATCTTTCTCTCAACTTCACCTGTAGAAAGTTTTTTCTGATATTCTCTGCTTTGAATTCTACCCCAAAGTCTAATATGGTCCCCTATTAACATCTTCTCACAAAATCTTGCATTTCTTCCCCAAGCAATACAAGGTATATAATCTGATTTATTATAGGACCTATTCACAGCTATTAAAATATCAGTTATCTCTCTGCCAAAAGGTGTAGTTCTATAGATTGGTTTTTTACATATATACCCATCTAAATAAATTTCATTAGGCTTTCTCAAGGTTTCTATTAATTCTTCTTCATTTGGTATATAAATATCCTTTGCAAATATGGTTAAAACTAATCTATTGCTGTTGTCAATATATCTATTATAGGACCTAAGTTGTCCTTCTATTATAACATATTGACCAATAGATAGATCCATATCTACCATAAGCCTCTCTGAAATTGTAACAGGTAACAAGTCTATTGAATCACTTAATCTAGGTACTTCTAAATCAATACTATAAAACCCTTCTCCATACATCTCATGACTAAAAATCTTTTCACTTGCCACTTTACCAACTAACCTTACACCATTTGTATCCATAATCTTATCAATCATTGCTATTGTCCCCCTCTATTCCTATGTTTTTTAATCTATATCTAATATATTCTACTAATGAAAATAATATGAACAAAAACAAAAAATAATAGATATAGCAAAGTTATCTTTCGTATATATCTATTATTAGACAAATTTTTAAAAAATCCTTCTTTTTTTGCAAAATTTGTTAAAATTTTTTCAATTATTTTTTGCAGTTACTTTTTTCTTCAACCATATGAGTATTAAAATTCATAAAAGTATTTATAGAAAATTTATCTACTCCAAGAAGTAATCCACAGGTAATAGTTGATATAACTGAGTAAATATCTAGTTTTTCTCTCGAATAAATTTTTATAGGTAATTCAAAGGGCTCAATCATAGTATTATCTATTCTTTTTATTTCTCTTTGAAAGCATATATTAGTTTCTATTAAGTCGTGAATATTATAACTAGAAGGATTAATAGTTGCTTTGTTATTAAATCCATAGGTTATTACTATTGGTTTAATATTATCATTCAAAAGATAAGTCCATCTTTCTTCATCGCAGTTTATGATTATATATTCCGATTCACTAAATAATTTCTTTAGTTTAGAATTCTCATAATCTCTAGGATTTAAGAAAGTATGGATAAGTATATTAAAGTGAAATCCAATATTTTCTATAGAAGATATTAAATTAGATTTTATATCGATTATGATCATATTGGTATTTCCTTTATTTAATACTGCCATACTTTCAAGCTTATTTTCATAGTAGATTTTATAACCAGACATGGTGAAAATCTCTTTTAATAATTTAAAAGTTATTCTGTCCTTAGAGTTCTCTACTATTCCAATAATTATCATTTGTTGTTCCACCATATCCCCTCAAATCATTATCTATTTTACTTGAATCTGTCTTCCAGTATTATCCATCATAAAGTTTTCCTTATATATTAGTTCAGAAATTGGTACTATTTCATATCCACTTTCTTGTAATCGTTCTATAACTAAAGGCAAATATTCTTTAATATATTTTGCATTATTATGAAACAATACAATGGAACCATTTCTTACATTTCTTGTTACTCTATCAACTACTGGCTGCACACCTAGTTCTTTCCAATCTAGGGAATCAACGTCCCATTGAATTACATAATAACCATTTTCTCTACAAGTACGGATAAGGCTATCATTATAATCACCAAATGGTGGTCTAAATAATGTTGGTTTCTTACCAATTAATTCTTCAATCTTCTGTCCTGTTGTATTTAATTCTTCTGCCATTTTCTCTGGACTTAATTGTGGCATATTTGGATGAGTAGTTGAATGGTTTCCTACATCATGACCTCTTTTGGCTATCTCTTTTACGTCTTCTGGATATTTATCTGCCCAAAATCCTACTAAGAAAAATGTACTTTTCACCTTATATTTGTCTAGTGTATCCAATATATCATTGGTGTATTCATTTCCCCAAGCAGCATCAAAGCTTATGGCTATTTTCTTTTCTGGTGTTTCTACACTATATATGGGTAATTCCTTAGTTGGTGAAAATACAGCTGCAATATTTCCTGTAGTCTTAACAGAAACATACACCAAAAATACTAATGCTATACATAGGACGATTAATAATCTAACTGTAATATTAATATCATTCCTATAATAAGTTTTTCTCATTATAACATCACCTCCAAATGCTTATATAATATAATTTATTCTAAAATAAAATTTATATTACAATAGAAAATAATTGTTGATTATAAATAGAAAAAATCCCTCGTAAAACGAAGGATCTTTATCTCTATTCTCCATAAATATATAATTCTTTACTATCTAAACTTTCCAAATTTATTGTTTCCTCCAAAACTTTAGGCACAGTAATTATTTCCTTAATTCCATCTGAAATATATCTTTTTTCCGGATTGTTATCAAAGTAATCTAACCAATTATATATTCCAACATTATCTACCTTTATTTCAGATGCTCTAATTCTAGGTAATGATAAAGGGTTAAATTTACTAGATACTGGTGACTGTGCTGGATTCCACCCTACATTTAAGATGGCAATATTTTCGTAGCTTGTACTGTCAAAACTTCCTTTCTCTAGGTATTTCTCTAGTTCCTTATCTGTTGGTCTTTCTCCGTAACAAAGTGCATAAGTGTTCACTTTGTATCCTGATAATATCTTATTTATATTACTTACTTGTTTGGCTATAACTTCCTGTATCACATCTTTATCATCTATTTTTTTCATTCCTCTATGATCAATAGTATGATTTCCAATATCATATCCATTTTCTATTAAATAATTTAGTTTATACTCTAAAAATTCTGGCTGTCGAAAAACATTAGTTCCAAACACAAAAAAAGTTGCAGTTGATTTAAAATCTGGATATTCCTCTTTAAAAGCCTCCAATATTCCAATAGCTGAATTAGGATCTATAATATCTTCACCTTTATCATTCTTTATCATTCTAAAATTATTTTCATTTCCATCATCGAAAGTAATTACTACTGGTGTCATGCCTGCTTCTACATCCATAGCATTATTTACAAAATCTTTTAAACTTACAGGCCTATATCCTTTCTCATAAAGTGTCAATAAATCTTTTCTGAAGTTATCAGGTGTTCTTGTCCACTCAGCTTCCTCTTCACCAATATTATGGTACATAAGAATCATCACTTCTCCAGCTTCATTAGGCTTTAAAGATAAATCTATTAATTCTTTTTGATCTTTTATTTCTTCCTCTTTTGTTTCTTCTACATCATCCCCAACTATAGAGTCTGTAGGGGTATTCACTACCATATTATCCTTATTCCTATTTTTTTCACATGCGGTAAAAGTTAGTAGCAAAAAACAAGATAAAATAAATATAATTTTTTTCTTTGGTTTCATATTTTCGCCCTCTGTCTATTTTATTATTTATGATAATTATACAACAGAATAAGCATAAAACAAAATCAAATTATGATTATTGACTAAACTGACTATATTTATACAATTTAAAATTAATTTCCAGAATAAATATTGGTTGAAAGGTTATATTAATATTACAACAACAAATTAAGTTGTTGAAAAAGGAGGTTTGTCAAATGGCTAATAACAATAATAACAGAATAGTTGTTCCAGAAGCTAGAGCAGCCTTAAACCAAATGAAATTAGAAATAGCAAACGAACTAGGTATGTCAAATTATGACAGCATGGATAAAGGTAATTTGACTTCAAGACAAAATGGATATGTAGGCGGATACATGGTAAAAAGATTAGTTGAGTCTGCTCAAAACCAACTTGCAGGAAAATAACTTTGGAATAGCATAATAAATAAAGAAGTGGAATTCCACTTCTTTATTTATTATGAGTCATAAGATTAAAATTTAAAAATATTTTTATTACCACTTAAATACAATAAAATCAACTTAAATTATGTAGATAAAAAGAAGGGCAAAAGAAAAGCCCTTCTCTATATTTTTATATTATTTTTTTAGGCTTGTGCAGATAAATATTCAGCCACTGAAATTTGATAAACCTTTGGAAGGTTTTCTATTTCTCTTTTCCCAGTTTTGACTAAGAGTCCATAAACAGGAATCATATACTCTTTTACTATCATTATTTTGCACCACCTTCTAAAATTTGTATTTTTGCTCTTAATTCTTCTACCTCTTCATATAAATGAGCTACTACTTCAAATATATCTGCTTGAAATTCATTTTTCTGCATTTCTTTTTCCTCTTTAATTTCACTAAGAGGTTTTTTATTAATTATTTCAATCATTATTCAAAAGCACCTCCAAATCCATAGATAATACATTCCTCTGTTGCAGTTCCTTTTTCTATAGTAAATCTTATATCTATGCCCCATTTGTCAGCTGTTTTTACATCATTAGTGAATATATAGTGTTTACCAGTGCTAACTTGAGAAGTTATATCCTCCCATGTTGATACTTCATCATATCCATTGTTACAAACTTCTACCTTTGCATTAGCACCTATAGGTATAACCCAAGTTGGAGTAACTAATATTTTTGTAGCTGCCATATCTGTTTCAATAGGATTTTTTAATGTGAATTTGATTTTATCGTCATATCTAGTAAAGGTGTAGTTTCTTATTGCTGTAGCCCCATGTTCGTCTATAGCTTCAATTTTGATTGAATGATTACCTATTCCTAGCTTGTACCAATCATCGCTAGAGATAGTAAATGTATTTGTTGCTCCATCTTCAACTTGATATTCTTCTTTCTTGATTCCATCTAGATATGTTTTTACTGTTATTGTATTGCCTTCATTATCTGTTACGGAAAAGTCTATACTAAATGACTCTGATTTTTGCCCTAAGTCTTCATCTTGGCCATCTATAATAGGGGCTGTATTTGTTCTTCTGAATGTGTATCTTCTATATGCTATGCCGCCTTTTTGGTCGTCTACTTTTATTTCTACAGTATTTTCACTGTTAAGGGGTAGAGAGAATAAAGTTTCGTTTGTGATTTCTGTTTCTAAGTTTTGCTTTCTAGGTGCTCCGTTGATAGTTTTAATTGTAGAGCCATTTAGTTTTTCTGTTACGATTAGAGTATCAGAAACATCTGCATCATCAACTTGATATGAAATTACGAATCCTAGGTTTTTATCTCCTAAATTGCTATCTGAACCACTTATTGTAGGTGGAGTATTATTTATCACTGTTCTTGTAGGTGATGTGGTATAGCCACTAAAGCCATCACTATTGTATGCTCTAACCCTATAGGCTACTGTATTCCAACTCTTGCTAATAGTATCTGTATAACTTCTAGTACCTCCACTATAGATTGAAGCCCAACTACCACCGTTGACACTTCTTTCTAAGTAATAACTAGACGCTCCTGAGCTGCTTCCCCATGAAATATTGATAATTTCTCCACCTTTTATTGTAGATGGTACTGAAATCGATGATGGTATACTTGGAGGCTCTGGAATATATTTTAGAAGATGAAGATAACCATCTGCGTTCTTTTCGTCCCAAACAAAATCTGCTTTATATAAAGTGCCTGCATAATAATCGTAATAATTCGTCTCAGTTTCACGCGCTTCGGGGTCAGTCCCCCCTGTTACGTATTCCATATGTGCTGCTATTTTATTATTATTGATGACTGTAGAAAGCTTTAATACCCTTCCTCCCCACGTGTAGACGAATCTTGAACCAATACTTACCCAAGCCATTATATCACCAACCTTTTCATAGCTTCATCATAAACCCCATGAACCAACTCAACACTATCTAAATTAACAAAATTAACTATAAACATATTATGGCCTATGCCATTTAATGCATTACCTTTAAGAATTGCAACCTCTATTATAAGGCTAGTTATATTATCTTTGTTTATATTAGCTTGTCGACTGACGTTATAGATACCATCTTCTATATGATTCATTCTATTGGCACTAAATGGACTACCTTCTTCTAATATATTTCCTTCCTCTGGAACATGGGTTATAGAACCATCTGAATTTTGTATCTCTCTAAATGTACCTGGCCTTTCTACTATATGATCAATCCATTCCTGCTTTTCATATATATTTGTCATTCTGCCACCTCCATAACTTTAATAGAAAATACTACTAGAAGTCCCTTAGCAGCATTCTTAATTATCTCTTGAGGATTCTCTAGTAGTACCTTTCCACTTTTACCTATTAACTTTATATTTTGTATATCTCCCACTACAGTATCATCTAGCATTATAAATACTTTAAGTGTATCCACATCTATTGATGTCCTATATAACTGTAGCTGCTCAGCTTCCGCTTTCATTTGTACCTCTACATAATCAACTAAATCCAAAATTGATTGTGCTATTTCTTGTATTCCCTCTGAAGTAATCATAGTTTCGCCTCCCTACTTTTAAATGTAATATTATAATATACTTTGTCTATATTAGCATTAACCTCTAATCTTAAATTCTTAGATATAAGTCTTAGTTTCGCAAAGGAAGGTTATATATTAAATATAAATAGGAAAAGGTATAATAGAATTCTTCCTTTTTCAACCAAAACCCCTTATATAGAAACCATGTATTATTTTACTATCACTATTTATTATCACTCTATCATCTTTACTTTAGTTCTTAACTCTACAACCTCAGATCTAAGTTTCTCTACTTCTTCATACAAACAAGCCACTACTTCAAATATATCCGCTTGTATTTCATTTTTCTGCATTTCTTTTTCCTCTTTTATTTCTCTAAGAGGTTTTTTATTAATTATTTCAATCATTATTCAAAAGCACCTCCAAATCCATGAATAACACATTCTTCTATTGCAGTTCCTTTTTCTATAGTAAATCTTATATTTATTCCCCATTTATCAGCTGTTTTTACATCATTAGTGAATATATAGTGTTTACCAGTGCTAACTTGAGAAGTTATATCCTCCCATGTCGATACTTCATCATATCCATTGTTACAAACTTCTACTTTTACTGTAGCACCTATAGGTATGACCCAAGTTGGGGTTACAAGTATCTTTGTAGCTGTAATATCTGTTTCAATTGGATTTTTTAATGTGAATTGGATTTTATCATCATATCTAGTGAAAGTGTAATTTCTTATTGCTGTTGCTCCATGTTCATCTATAGCTTCGATTTTAATTGAATGAGTACCTATTCCTAGCTTATACCAATCCTCGCTAGATATAGTGAATGTATTTGTTGCTCTATCTTCAACCTGGTATTCCTCTTTCTTGATTCCATCTAAGTATGTTTTTACTGTAATTTCATTGCCTTCATTATCAGATGCAGAAAAATCTATTGAAAATGGTTCTAATTTTTGTCCTAAGTCTTCATCTTGACCATCTATGATAGGAGCTGTATTTGTTCTTCTGAATGTGTATCTTCGGTAGGCTATACCGCCTTTTTGGTCATCTACTTTTATTTCTATAGTATTTTCACCATTTAGCTCTAAAGAGTATAAAGTTTCATTTGTGATTTCTATTTCTAAACCTTGCTTTCTAGGTGCTCCGTTGATAGTTTTAATTGTAGCTCCATTTAGTTTTTCTGTTACTATCAGACTATCTCCTGCATCCGAATCATCTACTTGATATGAAATTACGAATCCTAGGTTTTTATCTCCTAAATTGCTATCTTGTCCTGAAATAATAGGTGAAGTATTGTTGATTATTGTTCTTGTAGGTGATGTAGTATAGCCACTAAAGCCATCACTATTATATGCTCTGACTCTATAGACTACAGTGTTCCAGCTCTTAGCAATTTCATCAGTATAACTTCTACTACTTCCACTATATATCTGTGAGTATGCTTCACCATTTACGCTTCTTGATAAATAATAACTAGTTGCTCCTGAACCTGTACCCCATGATATATTAATACTTTCTCCACCTTTTATTGCTGTGGGCACTGTTATGCTAGAAGGTGCTGAAGGTGGATATTTTGGTGGTATATTGTATTCCTCTACGATTACATAGCCATTAGCCTCTATCCTATTACCTTTATCGTTTTCATACACAGTTGCATATTTTTTAATGCTCTGCCCATTATTTATTACTGAAGCTGTTACTACATCTATGGTACCTTCAATATAGCGAGCCCTATACTCTCCTCCTTCTTTCATATTTGGTACCCTTCTACTCCAACCGTTATAAGATGATATCTCAACATAACCAATATTTAGCCCTTTTACTTCTATATATAAAGATATATCATAGAAATTTTGGTAAACTGAAACTTTCTCACGGAACACTTCTTCCCAACCCATCTATATCACCAACCTTTTTCCTACCTCATCGTAAACCCCATGAACCAACTCAACACTATCCAAATTAACAAAATTAACTATAAACATGTTATGGCCTATGCCATTTAATGCATTACCTTTAAGAATTGCAACCTCTATCATAAGACTAGTTATATTATCTTTGTTTATATTACTTTGTCGACTAACGTTATAGATACCATTTTCTATATAATTCATCCTATTGGCACTAAATGGACTACCCTCTTCTAGTATATTTCCTTCATCTGGAATATGGGTTATAGAACCATCAGTATTTTGAACTTCTCTAAAAGTGCCTGGTCTTTCTGTTATATGGTCAATCCATATTTGCTTTTCATATATATTTGTCATTCTGCCACCTCCATAACTTTAATAGAAAATACTACTAGAAGTCCCTTAGTTTCATTTTTAACTATCTCTTGAGGGTTCTCTAGTAGTACCTTTCCACTTCTACCTATTAGCTTTATATTTTGTATATCTCCCACTACAGTATCATCTAGCATTATAAATACTTTAAGTGTATCCACATCTATTGATGTCCTATATAACTGTAGCTGCTCAGCTTCCGCTTTCATTTGTACTTCTGCATAATCAACTAAATCCAAAATTGATTGTGCTATTTCTCGTATTCCTTCTGGAGTAATCATAGTTTCGCCTCCCCACTTTTAAATGTTCCTGTCATAAGGTATCTTTGAGAAGTATTTGTTTTATTTGTATTTACATCTAATCTAGTCTTAAAGCTAACTCCTTCATTTTGAACATAAGGTTTAGTTCCACATAAAAAAGTCCCACATATTAGATATGGAACTCGATATTCTTTATATTTAGTTTGAAGTTTTAGTTCTTTTGAATATTTACTTGTGAAATCATAATCCAAATGTGCTGGCTTTACCTCATCTATTGCATTAAACATATCACTTATATTTAACTGTATTACTTTTTCATTGTTAAATATAATATTGATTCTACCATCAAAGGTAACCTCTACACTACTTTTAGTAAATGCTTCAACTATAGCCTTTATCATTTCAGCATCTACCTTACCCATGCCCCTCATCTTAGCTTTTATAATACTTCTACGTTCTTCTAATGATTTATTTGGTCTAATTGGTAGCTTTAACTCTTTTTCATATATAGCTAATCCCCAAGTTGCAGTGTCGATAAAAAATTGTCTTTCTAAATCTTTTATCTCAGTATGAATCTTCTCAAGTTCAATCTCCTCAGCTTTCATAATCTCCTGAAATACTTTGGATTCTCTCTCATATGGCGGTAAATACTTTAGCATTTTACTCACTTATTACCACCTCGCCTAATATCGCCACTTCTTCATTTTCTACTAATATATTTTCAATACCTTCATTTACTCTTAAATCTGTATAATCCGATACTCCTTCTACATCCAATATTAAAGACCCTATTTGTGCATAACTGACTAAATTCTTTTTAAATGCTATTTCTTTGAGATAGTTAACTATGCTTTCACTTATATTAGATTTAATTTCTTCTAGAGAATTGCTCATATCTTTAGTAATTGTAACTAATATATTAATATCTTTTCTCTTTGCAGATGCTACAGTGCAGAAAGCACCTATAGGTGCCTGACCTTCCCCAAGACCTGTTATCTCTGGATCAATATATTTTTGTACTTCTTGAATTAAATCTGTGCTAGCTGGTTGCTTATTTGAGTCTATTACTACTATTTTTACAGTATTATCGCCTTGCCATAGAGGAAAGACCCTAGCCTCTCCAACACCAACGACCTCTTTTGTCCAATTGAGGTAATGATATTTGTTTCCTGATGTTGAAGGAGTACGAATCTTTTCATAATACCTTTGCCTTAGATCATAATCACTTTCATCATCATATCCATTCATAACCACTTCAGTATTAGTTACAGAAGTTAATCCTGAAATAGTTATTGGAAAATGCTTTATAGCTCCTGCTGGTACATTCCCTATAGTTCCAACTACCTCACATTCAGCTAATGCACTTATTACTCCATTTTCTCCAATCACTTTATTTTCAAGCAACACAAAATTTACTGTATCACTACCAACTAAATCACCCTTTTTAATGCTAGAACCTTGAGAACCGCTTATGACTACAGTTATAGTTCCCTTTGTTGCTGACTTTCTTTCTATGCCAGTCCTTTGGTTAACAAACCTTTCTAAGTCTTCTCCTGATAGGTTCTCTATATCTAGTTTGTTTTCAACTTCTTTTATTTCTTTATCTTTCTTTTGAAACTCTATAGCGGCAGGCTTTGTAGCATCATAAAAAAAAGAGCCTTCGCTCCTATCGTATTCTTTGTTTATATTTTCAAGCATCCTATTGTGTATTTCTTTTACACTTTCCATGTTAAAAGCTCACCTCCTGCTTTATAAAATCACCATCATATAAATTTACAGTAAATATAACTCTTAATTTATCATTTACTCTTATAAAATCCCAATTCGTAAGACTTTCTATTCTAGGATGTTTCAATACTTCTTGTGTTATTTCTCTCTTTAGTTCACTCTCAAGAAAACTTTTAGGATAGCTGTGTCCCACAATTAAATCTTCTATAGTAATCCCATAATCCACCTCATCATAAATTTTCCATCTATTTTTTTGAGTTCTAAGGACTTTTTCAATCCATATTTCAATGCCTTTTTTTCCTACTGCTTCTATAGACTTACCATCCTTTAGTATAAATTCTCTTTTTTGGAAATCATATAAGAAAGTCTTACCCAAATCCTTTATTATATTAGAATCTTGTTTTGGTAATTCTAATTCAGTTATTTTAGGAAATATCATAATCTCACCGCCCAGTCAATAAGAAAATATATTTGTTCATCTTGTGAAGGAATTAATATTACTTTATCCCCTTCCTTTATAGTATCTGTTGTTTCAATATATGAAGATTCTTTGGTGGCTTCAATTCTTACAGGAGTATTTATATTTATATCTACTATCTTATGAGTATGACTTGAAGCACCCATCCCTCCATCATTGATAATATCTGTAGTTCCAATATATGTTGGAGGATTGCTTTGATTAAATTTAATCTTCTCACCTTCTATAATTATCTTTCTTTTATATTCCTTTAGAATACTAGCCCCTACAACAAGATTACCTTTATCGAGTATTATATTCTTATCTATCTGGATTTTTATTTCAGGAGGCTGAGATAATACAGTCCCAACTATAGGTCCCATATATTTTATTGATTCTCTTTCTTTAAACATTTTAGCTAACTCACTTATTCCTTCCACTATATCACCCCTAGATTGACACTACATAAATGTATTCCATTAGTTACAGTATGATTGGCATTTTCTATCAAATACTTACCTTTCATACCAGTTAAAGGTTCTTCTATTTCAATTAGTCTTCCTGCTCTTATATCATCATGTCCTGGTATAGTTATGCTATTTTCTTCAAATACCTTTCCTAAATCCTTTAACATATTCTGCGCAACAACCTTTGCTTCACTAATGTTTTCCTTATCGATTTGCACTAATTTTTGCAGTAATCCATATTGGTTTATTAATTCACTATTTTGAACAGTATCGATTAATCTAATTTTATCTTCATTATTTATAATTACTTTAATGGAGTTTTTCATTTCTTCTATAGTTCTTTTTCTAGAAGGATTACTTATTGCATTAGTAGCCGACTCATAAGGTAAATTAGTCGCTAGTTTAAAAATAGGATTAATTATTTTATCATTTTGCTTAAAAATAAATAATCTTCCTTCCTTCATCTCTATCCTGCACTTTACGTCAGTTTCTTTTTCTACTAAATCAAGAATGTCTTTTATAACCTCACTGTGAACTTTATCAGCATATATCTTAGTTAATAATATACTGGGTATGTCCACTCCACCAACAGGTACTCCTGCTCTTGCCAAAACCTCATTTATTGCTGCATTAGAATTCATTTTATTGAACTGATAAGTCTCTTCAGATTTATTCAAGTAAAAGGCATAATCAAAGCAATTGTAGGGAATTGAACCTCTGCCAGTTTTATTTTCGGTAACAACTATAGTCCTATTTACTTCCTTTTCTCCATTTTTTAATATGATTAGTGAACCTAAATCTATCGGACTTTTTGGAAAATACCTATCATCATTAAGAGCAATATCAAAATCAAGCTGTTCTCCTAACTCATTTATATTACTTCTCCATGTTATAGAACCTACAAGAGGAGTTATATTTGTCATACTGCTACCATTAACACACCAAAGTTCATGGCCCATATTATACACTCCTCTTCTCCAGCTTAATAAACTTAAATTCACTTAAAGACAATGTATAATAAACATCGCCAGAACCATCTTGCTCTCCATATTCAAAACTTTCAATAGTGCAAGCCATATTAATTGGAGTATCAGTAATAATCAGCCTTATAGGTATCCTTCTTTCTTTCCAATCTTCAATCATTTCTACATAATCCCAAGATTTATAGGTCTTATCTCTAATAAAGGAATATTCTTGGTTTGGGAAAAAAGAGCTTAGAGAAATAGACTTTAAGGAAGACAATCCTATAAGTTTTATTTCTCCTATTGAAATAGTATCATAGCTTTGATTATTCATATTAGATTGTATTTTAAATTCTTTAGGCAGAACAGGTAATTTGATTACTTGTTCTCTATTATTTACACTAATAAATATATCCATCAAATCACCCTCCTACATATTCGATAGTGCTAATTTTAATTGTGGCACCAATTCATTTACTATCTCGTTTGTTGACTTATTTACTCCATTTATATTTATGTTTATTGGATTGTTAACCTTTCCATTTCCTATATATGGATTATTGCGAGCTGGAATAACTGCTTCGTCTTTATGCAAAATTGCATTATAGTTATTATATGGGACTCTTTCAATACCATTGAAATGTCTACTTCTTACTCCCTCCCTAAATCTCCTATCTCTATCCAATCTTTCTTGTGATTTTGGTTCTCTTTCACCGCCGATCCAATCAGCTAGCTTTCCAATTCCATCTCCTATCCATCCAATTACAGTTCCTAATCCCTCTAGTATAGGTTTTACAATGCTCCATACAGTTTCTACTACACTTTGTATTCCAGGGAAAGCCCATTCAAAAGCTTCCCAAAGCAATCTAACACCTTCTGAGATTAAAGATAATATAGGTTCTATAAACTCCCAGGCAGTCCCCATTACACTCTTGATACCTTCCCATGCACCAACCCAATCAATGTTAAGATTAAATATTTTTTCACCTAACCAACCAAATTTATCAGTTATCCATCCTACTACACTACCTACAACTTCTCCTGCCATAGGTAAATATTCCAGTACTTTTCCAAGAAACAAACCAACTTTATCTATTACCCACCCTATACCAGTTGAGATATGCCCTACCCATATATCAATTGTAGGACCAGATGCATTCATCCAATCTACCAATTTTTCAAGATGTGGAAGAAGACTTTCTATTACCTTAAGACCTAAATCTTGTAATGTAGAATCAACAACACCAGTCATAGTAGACCACATACCACTAGCAGATTTTGATAACGTAGCAGTTCCGCCTTCAAATTGAGATTTAAGTTTTTTATCTACAACTCCCATAAGTCCCAGCTCTTGAAGTTCCTCAGCCGATACTTTTGCATTAAATTCCTTTAATTTTGATACATCTCCATTCTTGGCATCTGCCAGTGCTTCAATAGCCATATTAATGTCTTTCCCAGGATTAAGAGAAGCCATATCCTCTGCTATCTTTACAAGTGACATAGCTTCTGATGTATTTCCCCCAGTAAGTTCTAAAGCTTTACTCCCTGCTTCGACTACTTCTGTAGATGAAAATGGAGTAATCTTAGCATTGTCTCTTAATTGTTTCATAAAATCATCAGTTACTTTTTGAACTCCACTTTCATCTAGGTCCTGATTGTTAATTCCAATTAAATGTTTCATTGATATTTGTTGTTTTTCAAGTTCAGCACCTGAACTAAGGATTTTATTAATACTTTCATTTCCTGAAAAGGTTTTTAATTTTGAGAAACCCTTTTTCATATTAGAGAAGAATCCAGCAGTTTTATCTTTGATTTTTACAACTGGTGAAAATATTTGCTTACTAAAATTTTTCAACTTATTATTGATCTCTTTTAACTTGCCCTTAGTCTCTTCCAACTTATTCTTGGCAGATTCTATTTTTGATGTAGCCATATCTTTATAAACCATGGCAGTAACAAGTTTATTCCTAAATGGTGCTAATGATTTCTTTAAACTATTAATTTTCTTTGTAGCAGCTGTATTGTTTAATCTAATCTGATACTTTTTATTATAGGTTTTTTCAAGAGTTTTTTTTGTACTCTCAATAGATTTTTTGGTTTTCTCAACATCTTTTCTGAAATCTTCTTGCTCTTTTTTAATTATTTTTAATGTAGCACTTACATTATCTTTAACAGTTAATACGGTCTCCATATAATTTTTTCTAGCCATCTTATCACCTACCTTTTCGATAATAAATTAGAGACCCTAATTGGTCTCTAATTTGTCATCATGAAATAATACTATTTCTTTCTTCAATATCTAAATTCATACTAGCAATGAAAAACATTTTTTCAACATTGCTCAATTCTAATAAATCATTAATTTTGTGCCCCCTCTGAATGTAATGGTGTATCATATACAATTCAGAGGAAGCATTTATTAGTTTTTTATGTTTTTCACCACTTCAACACTATCAATATATCCTGCCATTCTTACTATTTCTTTAGAAATATTAGCAACTTCACCGGGATCAAATATTTCATCTACTATATCCATAGGAGACACTACTTTATACGCCTTATGCAACTCTGGATCTTTTAGAGATGGTTCTACTACACAATTATAAATTAAATGTCTATCTCCATCAGATTCATCTTCCATATTCATAGAATCTAAAACCAATGATCTATCAGGCTTCATAATAGTAATAGTAGCATCTAAAGATTTTATATATAATTGTCTTAATTCCTTCTTATCTAGCTTTCTTTGTTCTGCTCTAGCTATTAAATCTTGTAATGTCACTTTCTTAGCTTTATTCTTATTCATATTATTTCACCTCTATTCTATCAGGAAAATCCACATCTGAAGGAGTGAATCCAAAAGGAAATTCCCTTTCTAATTTTTGTTTCATTTCAAATTGCATTAGAGTTAATTCATTAAACCATACATTGTTAATTACACATCTTTCAGAACCGTAAGCATCAGGATCTGCTAATTTTCCTATCAGCTGACTCCTTACATCTCGTCCTTCCTTCCAAGCCTTTAGCAATTTAAGAACTCCTCTAGAGAATACATGCTTTACCTTAAAAGATCCTTCTCCTTTTAATCCAGTCATTTTAGAATCTGTATCTAAACTACCAGCTTGATATACATCTTCTCTTTCAGCAGTAATTTTTGCCTCAAATGATTCCACTTCAAACACTAATTCTCCATCCCACCAAATTTGTCCCCAACTTCCTGCTATTTGTCTATATCCAGGTACTTTATTAGCCATCTAAATCTCTCCTTTACATATAAATATAAAATTCTAAATCTTCCATAGTATCTACAAATTTAATACTAGCTTTTGCAAATACCTTACTTCCAGTATTAGCTTCTTTAATCTCCTGCTCAGTCATATCTTCAACACTTCTGCCATCTACTGTTGTATATCCCTTACCTAGCAAGTAATTTCTTTGAGCATCTATATTAATTTCTGCAATATTTCCATAGGTAGGGTCTAATATATTATCCCTTTCTAATTCCTTGAAATAAGCATTAACAGCAGCTAAAAATAATATTTTATTGTCGTAAATATTATTAACCTTACCTACATAATGTTTTTCAAATGTATCTCTAATGTCATCTCTCATTAAATCTATTGCATCAACTATTTTTATTTTCTTAAACTCTTCACCCTTGGTTGCAGTAGTTGTAGTTAATGAGTTTACTCCTCTTCCTATCTTAATTTTTTCACCATCATTAATTAAAATTAGCTGTCCTGCATCAATATCGGCATCAGGATCTTCATGTTCTTTAATACTAGTCACTTCATTTAGAGCATAATAAGTTGAACTCCTATCCAATGACATACCTGCAAATATCCCTGCTAATCTTGCTGAATATTGAGAAGTTGTATAATTAGTTCCACTTACTTCAATATCATTTGTTGTAAAGTTTATAATCCCTTCATCATCAGCCACACTATTAGCTAATACAGCTTTAAATGTTTTTTTATTTACATTTCTTTGTGTTTTAATCCAAGTTGAAATATTTTGTACATCTGCATTGTCTATCTCTGGAATGGTTAAATAATTCCATTTTTTATTCTTTAGCCTTGCTAATGCTGAATTATAATCAGTAGACTCCAGTCCAACTCTCTCTATAATAATTTTTGTTGGAGTACCCATAAATACCTTATCTATATAGTCTTTATTTTTAGAAGTCCAATCAGCAGACTCTACTTCTTCTATAGACTTATATATTTTAGTATCAAAATTTCCTGTAGCGTCCTTTAAAATCATTGCTACAACACCCTTAGAACTTCTTTGTATAGCACTTGTGCCTCTCGTTCTAAATTCAATAATTACCTCTGGTAAACCCATAAATCATTCCTCCTCTAATATAAGATTTTGCATTAATTCTGCATCTTCATATCCATAAATTTTATCCACCTCTAAGCTATCAATATAACTTATATCAAATTTAAACTGTAAAGTACCGTCAACTATTTGTCCTTCTACACTATCTAAGGTAATCACCCTATCTTTTATCCTTAGAGCTTGTCCAAATAATTCTTCCAATTGCTCTTGGATTTCTAGGTTCTCTAATTCTTCTTCATTATTTGGAAAATATCGAATTAGCACTGTTACTTTTCTATGATAGTGGGCTCTGTTAAGTCTCTCTCTAATAATAGATGAAATTTCAACAAAAAAATAAGGTCTATTAAGACCTTCTTTAGTGTTAGTAGAATATATTTCAATTGTTGAAAAACTATCCTTTAGAATAGAGTCAATAGCTCTTTTTATATCTGTTAATTTCATAAACTCAACTCCTCAAGTGTCTGAACCTAAGCTCTATCATTATAAAGATATTCTTTATATCGTAGAAAAACTATTTTTCAAATATAAATTAATCACCTCTCATTATCCTTTGGGGGATCTCTAGAAAACAGTCCAAATAAAATTATTCTATGACTATCTAATTTATCATTCATCTTTTCACCTCCTTTTTATGATAATATCTATCTAAATGTAATAAAATAAGTCAACGGGACATTCCATTGACTTAAATTTATCTGAGCTAGATATAAATCTATTCTATATTTAGTTGTATTGCATTTTTTAAACTTGATACATAACTTCATGATATTATAGTATCATCTATTTTCACTCAAAAGGTATCATATTCGTATCATTCTCTTAGTGAATTCCTAATATTAATTTAATTGTAATAGATTTCTTGAATTTAAAACATATTATCACAATATCATAATATCACCTATTTTAAATCAAAAGGTATCACATTTGTATCTTATTCGTATCATATCCGTAATTAACATAGTATTCGTCTAGTCAAATTCACTTTAGATTTTTATTCAATACTTATTTAAAAAGAATAAAAATATTATTTAATCATAATATTTCTCTTTACAATATCATAAAAGAAAATCTTATGAATAAAATAAAATTATTACAAAATAAAGCTAGAGATGAATTTAGAAGATTAAATCAATTATAAATTTTATTCCTAAATAATATTTCTCACTGATTTTGATTAACTATTGAAAACACTAAGTTTATGTGAATATTTACCATACTTATTTATTATGATATAATATTAAGGATGTAATACATGAAAAGAGGTGTTAAATAATGTTTATTGAAAACACTGAAGAGTTAGCACAAAACAAATTACTTTTACTATATTTAATAAAATCAGCTGCTACTGTCTTCACTAATACTGAAATAACTGAATTTGTCTTAGAAAAAAATTATATGAATTTTTTCCTAGTTCAACAATACTTAAGTGAATTAGTTGAGTCTAATTTTATAGAAATAATAAACAAAAATTCCAAGGAGGTATATTCTATCTTAGAAAAAGGTGAAATAGCTTTATCATATTTTGAAGATAGAATTCCAAATAAAATAAAAGAAGAATTGAACAAAGAATTTAATAGAATTGAAAAGAAAAATAAAATTGAAACTCAAGTGGTTGCTGATTACTTTGAAAAAGAAAATAATCAATACGTAGTAAACTTAAAATTAATGGAAAATGAAGATACCCTATTTAGTTTATACTTAGATGTGGCAACAAAAAAACAGGTTGATTTAATTTGCAATAGATGGAAAGAAAATCCAGAATTTATATATCAAAATATAATTAACATACTTACAAATGAAAAAACAACTCCATTAGAGTAGGAGAATCCCGTTAGGTTCTTTTCCTACTCTAATATTCTCTATTATTTGATTGTTTGACTCATCTATTATAGTTAAATCATCATTTAATATATTTGATATATAGAGCTTTGTTTTTCCGTCCCATTTAATATTGTTTGGCATCCCACCTAAGTAAATTTTAGAAATGTTTACTTCATTATCGATAAATACTCTATAAATATATCCATCTTCTACATTAGAGAGGTAAAACACTTCCTTTCCTTTTATTTTAACGAAATTAGCAAAAATTCCTTTTAGATCTATACTCATCATGGTCTTATAGTCTTCTATTTCTAGTTCTGATAAATTGCTGTAATTAGTAACTCCATTATTAATATAAGATAAAACAAATAATCTTTTATCTTCTATGGCCATTTTTACTGGCTGTTTACTTAATGTTATTGATGAAATCTTTTCATTATTTAAGTCTAAAACATTTATTGTATAGCAGTTTCCATTTGCAATAAAGACTTTTAGACTATCTTCATCTATTTGAATATCTGTAGGTCTCTCCCCTACAGATATATCTTCTATTAAGGAAAATGTATTTTCATCAATAATCGATATGGAATTAGAATCGCTATTAGCAACATAAATTTTACCTTTAAATCTCTTTATACAGGTAGGATTTCTTCCTACTTTAATAAATTCTAATAATTTTATGTTTTCTATATCTAATTTCATAATAGAGTTATCGTAAGAGTTTGCGATATATATATATCCTTCTTCTCCTATATCTATGTCATATGGTCCCAGCTGATTATTTTCTTGAGTTGAATTATCTTCTTTTTCCTCTATAAGTTTAGATAGAAAAATAGTTTTAAAATTATAGCCGTCTTTCAATGTTAAGCTGTCTTCACCAGTATTAGCTACTAATATTTTATGGAAAGTCAACACATCACCCCCTGTATATAAGTAATTTATGCAGTAAGTGATATATTGGTGAAATCTAAAAAACTACTGAGCCTAAGCTACAGTAGTTTTATTAAAGTTCTTACTTCTCCAATTAAATATAAAGAACCGCCAAATACTATCATATCGTCTTTCTCTGATAATTCTAAAGTTTTTTCTATAGCCTTTTTTATATCCTTTTCTATAAAAACATTTTCATTATATTTAGCTATCTCTTTTGCCAAATCCTCTGCATCTAGTTTCCTAGGCATATTAACTTCTGTAACTACAATTTTATCTGCAATAGGAGCTAATAATTCAACCATATGGGAAGAATCCTTATCCTTTAATATTCCTACACCTAAAATCAACTTATTATACTTAAATAGACTAATAGCTTTCTTTAATTGAG
Source organism: Tissierella carlieri (assembly GCF_018917285.1). NCBI lineage: Bacteria > Bacillati > Bacillota > Tissierellia > Tissierellales > Tissierellaceae > Tissierella > Tissierella carlieri. The sequence goes on from NZ_JAHLOH010000045.1 coordinate 74,556, forward strand.
CAATACCTTGTACATTATGAGCTCCATCAATTAAAAATATAGGGTTTTTCTTCATAACTTCAAGTCTACCAGGCCATTTGGTCTTTACTAAGCCTTCCCTTATCTGTTCTTCAGAAATATCTACGAATCCTTTCTCCTTTAAAATCAATAAAGTTGTCAAGGCTAAAGTAGCATTGTATATCTGATATTCACCTAACATGGAGATATTAATATCTTTCATATTCACCTCTCCATAATGAAAATCAAAACAAGCTCCAGCATCAGAAATCTCTTTTACTTTAATATTCTCCATTGGACATAGATGAAGCTCTGCTTTCATCTCATCTGATACTTCTTTTATAACCTTCAAAGCCTCTTCTTCCTGTGGATAGGAAACTACTATACTATTTTTCTTTATTATACCAGCTTTCTGATAAGCAATCTTATCTAAAGTATCACCTAAAACATCTATATGGTCATAATCTATAGTTGTGATAACTGATGCTAATGGTGAAGAAATGATATTAGTAGAATCATATCTACCACCTAATCCTACTTCTAACACTATATAGTCTGCATTTTCCTCTTTAAAGTACATAAAGCCTATGGCAGTAACTATCTCAAAAGTAGTAGGGTGCTCAAAGCCTTCTTCTACCATTATATCAGCCTTTTCTTTAATAAGGCCGGTTATCCTTCCAAGGGTTTTATCTGGTATGTCTTGTCCATTTATTTGAATCCGTTCATTAAATCGTTCTATATAAGGTGAAGTAAATAAACCTACATTATATCCTCCAGCTTCTAGTGCATGAGCTAGATAGGAGGAGGTGGAACCTTTTCCATTTGTTCCACCCACATGAATATATTTTAATCCTTCTTGAGGATTTCCTAAGAGACTCAAAAGCTTACCTATTGAATCTAGTCCAAGTCTTGATCCATATTTATTCTTGTCGTTAATATATTCTAAAGCCTCTTGATACTTCATTTTACCCCCCACTTTATCTATTAGTTTTTATACTTTCAAGTCGCTCCATTACCTTTTCAAGCATTTCTTCATATTTCTTTTGTTTTTCTTTTTCTTCAGCTACTACTTTTTCAGGAGCTTTCTTTACAAAGCCCTCATTAGATAATTTCCCTACTACTCTCTTTATCTCACCTTCAAGTTTTTCTTTTTCCTTTTCTAATCTTTCTATTTCCTTCTCAAAATCAATTAAATCTTTTAAAGGTAAAAACACCTCACATCTATCCAATACTACTGAAATATTATCTTCACCTATGCCATCTTTCGTACCTCTTATTTCTATTTCTTCAGCGGATGCAAGATTTAAGAAATATCTTTGACCATAATTAATAATATTCTTTATCTTTTCATCTTTTGTTACAAATATTTGTGTAGATTTTTTAGAGGGTACTATATTCATTTCGGCTCTAGCATTTCTTATACCCTTTATTCCTGACTTAATAAACTCAATAGCCTCTTCTGATTCAGGGAAATTTAGCTCGTCCTTATATACTGGCCAAGAGCTTAAAATCAATGGTTTATCATTACCTGGTAAGTGCTGCCAAATCTCTTCAGTAATGAATGGCATAAATGGATGAAGTAGCTTCAATATATCTTTTAAAACAAATAATAGAACCTGCTCAGCTGTTTGTTTACTAGATTTATTTTCTCCATATAATCTTGATTTAACCATTTCAATATACCAGTCACAGTATTCATCCCAAATAAAATCATATATTTTCTGTGCAGCCATACCTATTTCATATTTATCTAGATTTTCTGTGGCTTCTTTAATTACAGAATTTAATCTAGACAATATCCATTTATCTTCTTCCTCTAAACTATCTAAGCTTAATTCTTCCTTAGCTACATCTTCTTCAAGATTCATAAGGACAAATCTAGTAGCATTCCACAGCTTATTAGCAAAGTTTCTATTAGCTTCTACTCTCTCGGTGTAGAATCTCATATCATTTCCTGGAGAATTTCCTGTAACTAAGGTGAATCTTAGAGCATCTGCACCATATTCATCGATTATCTCCAATGGATCTATACCATTACCTAGAGATTTACTCATCTTCCTTCCTTGAGAATCACGAACTAGTCCCGTCAAGAATACATCTTTAAATGGAACTTCTCCCATCTGCTCAATACTTGAGAACACCATTCTAACTACCCAGAAGAATATAATATCATATCCTGTAATTAGTACATCTGTAGGGAAGAAATATTCTAAGTCCTCTGTCTTCTCAGGCCATCCAAGAGTTGAGAAAGGCCACAAAGCTGATGAAAACCAAGTATCTAAAGTATCTGTATCTTGATGCAAGTGAGCACTGTTACATTTAGTACATTTCTCTGGTTTAGTTCTAGATACTATAATTTCTCCACACTCATCACAATAGTATACTGGTAGTCTATGCCCCCACCATAACTGTCTGGAAATACACCAATCTCTAATGCCTTCTAGCCAATTAGTATAAATCTTTCCAAATCTTTCAGGTATAAAGTTTACTTCTCCATTCTTATATGCTTCTAAAGCCGGTTTAGCCAATGGCTCCATTTTTACAAACCATTGTTTAGAAATAAGGGGTTCTACTATTGTAGTACATCTTTCACAATGTCCTACTGCATTTTGATGCTCCTTAGTCTCTACTAAATATCCTTGCGATTCTAAATCAGCAACTATTTTCTTTCTAGCTTCATACCTTTCTAATCCTTCGTATATTCCACCATTAGGACTAATAGTTCCATCTTCATTCATTATTATATACTGACCAAGTCCATGTCTCTCTCCTACTTCAAAGTCGTTAGGATCATGAGATGGAGTAATTTTAACTGCTCCTGTACCAAATTCCATTTCTACGTAGTCATCGGCAATTATTGGTATCTCTCTATTCATTAGGGGTAGAATAGCAGTCTTTCCTATTACATCCTTATACCTTTCATCCTCTGGATTAACAGCAATAGCCAAGTCTCCTAACATAGTCTCTGGTCTAGTAGTTGCTATAACTATATATTCATTACTGTCCTTAATAGGATATCTAATATGCCATATATGTCCCTGTGAATCTTCATGCTCCACCTCTGCATCTGATATTGCTGTCTTACAGTTAGGACACCAGTTGATTATTCTATCTCCTCTATATATTAGACCCTTCTCGTATAATCTAATAAATACTTCTTCTACCGCTTTGCTAAGACCTTCATCTAAAGTAAATCTATCCCTAGTCCAATCACAGGAAACTCCTAACTTCTTTAGCTGATTTTTGATTGTACTTCCATATTTATGGGTCCAATCCCAAGCCTCTTCTAAGAATCCTTCACGTCCTAATTCTTCCTTAGATTTTCCTTCCTTCTTAATTTTTTCTACTACCTTCGCTTCAGTTGATATACTAGCATGGTCTGTACCAGGCAGCCAAAGTGCAGAATATCCTTCCATTCTCTTCCATCTAGTTAAAACATCTTGAATAGTATTATTTAGTGCATGACCCATATGAAGGCTACCTGTTACATTTGGCGGCGGCATCATTATGGTATATGGCTTCTTAGTTTTATCAACATGAGCTACAAAATGATTATTATCATTCCAATACTTATAAAGTCTATCTTCAAAGTCTTTAGGATTATACGTTTTTGGTAAATTTTCTAACATTTTTATCTCCTCCTTCATTCAATTCACAATTTACAATGCACAATTCACAATTCACAATTAAAACTCTTAAAACATAGGGTTCTACCACTAAAATGCTTCCTAAAAAACAATTTGAAGTATTTCAGAATGACAATAAATAAACCCTTCATCTTTACAATTGTAAGGACGAAGGGTAATTCGCGGTACCACCTTAATTCCATGGAAATATCCATGGCTCTTAAATAAATATAAGGGTTTAACCCTTCAAGCTTACTTAGTTTCAGCTTGAATGCTCAAAAGCTACCTTCAGTAAATACTTAACTTAAGATCTCTCAGCCTAGAATCCTTTCTCTGTATAGGGTATTTACCTACTCCTCTTTATCAAAGCAAATCTAAAATTATTGATTTAATTATATATACATATTTTTTATTTGTCAACTATATCATTACCTGTATTGTGCTCCACTTTCATAAAAATAATCAAATAATTGATAAAAGCAATAATATTTAAAGCTACAGTTAAAGAAAATAAAACTGTAGAAATTAATTCAGGAAATTTAAACACTATAGATAATGTAGCTGCATAAAAGGACAAGGTTGCAATTTTACCGTATTTATTGGAAGGCATCACCTGTTTTCCTTTAAATAAATATAATATAGCTCCACCCAAAATCATCATTATTTCCTTAACTCCTAATGCAATCAATATCCAACTTGGAATTATACCCTTTGTCGTAAAACTAATTAGAATGGTAAATGTCATCAATTTATCTGCAATAGGATCTAACACTATGCCGAGTTTAGTACTCATATCATACTTTCTTGCAATATATCCATCTAATACATCAGAAATTCCAGCTAAAATAAATATCAGTCCTGCAAATAAAATATTTTTTTGAAAACTAGAATAAAAGAAATATAAATAAACTGGAATAAGTAATATTCTTAAAATCGTTAACATATTTGGTATATTCATACGACTCCCCCTTTAACAACTAATTTGTAACCTTTACTATATTTTAGAATATTATAACATTAAATCATAGTTTCGTATACCCATATTATGTAAGGAGGGATAGGATGGTAGGGCTTTTTAAAAGGATTTCCTTTATTTTAATCCTAGTACTAATACTCTCATTAGGATTAACTGGATGTAAAAAAGAAGCCGAATTAAAAAATATTAGGTTAGTTGAGGTAACTCACTCTCTATTCTATACACCACAATATGTAGCTATAACTCAAGGCTTCTTTGAAGAAGAAGGGCTAAAGATCGAATTAATAAACGGAAAAGGTGCAGATAAAGTTATGGCTGCATTGTTAAGTAATGAGGCAGAAATAGGATTTATGGGACCTGAAGCATCTGTATATGTGTACAATCAAGGAAGAGATAATTATGTAATTAACTTTGCACAATTGACACAAAGAGATGGTTCTTTTTTAGTAGGCAGAGAAAAAGATGATAATTTTACATTTGATAAATTAAAAGGCAAAACTGTAATCGGCGGCAGAAAAGGTGGCATGCCTGAAATGACTTTGGAATATGTAATAAAAAGCCATGGTCTAGAACTAGATAAAGATGTTGAAATTAGGACAGACATACAATTTGATGTAATGGCGGGAGCTTTTGTTGGTGGAGAAGGTGACTATGTAACATTATTTGAACCTGTAGCAGCTACATTAGAAAAAGAAGGTAGAGGATATGTAGTAGCTTCTATAGGTAAAGAAGGAGGATATATTCCATATACCTGCTACTCAGCAACCAAAGAATACATCGAAAAGAATCCAGAAATAATTCAAAAATTTACAAATGCTCTATATAAGGGCATGGTTTGGGTTCAAGAACATAGTAGTGAAGAAATTGCAAATGCCGTAATGCCACAATTCCCAGATACTGATAAAGAAATTCTAAAAACTTTAATAGAAAGGTATAGAGATCAAGATTCTTGGAAACCAGATTTAATCATTACAGAAGATGGATTAAATCATATGATGGACATAATGGAATTAGCAGGAGAACTAGATAAAAGAGCTGATTATAACAAAATAGTAACTACTGAATTTGCTAAAAAAGCTATGAAGTAGAAAAGATGCCTAATGGGGCCTTTCTTTTACATTTGGAAATCTCAGCTACTTCAATATACTTTGATAGTATTGTAGATGCCTTTGTAGTAGCAATAGATGATGTAATATTTATTTATTAAATATACCTTGCTATTAGTTAACAGTTATGCTATGCTTAATAGGAACTTAAATTAAATGTAAAAAGTAACATAATATATATTTCCATAGGTACTCGCAGTTTGCATACATGTGTAGAAATTTTATTATTAATTTATTACAGTAGTTTAAGAAATAAAATTTGGAGGTACACATTATGAAGGGTACAGTAAAATGGTTTAATGCAGAAAAAGGATTTGGATTTATTACAGGAGAAGACGGAAATGATGTTTTTGCTCACTTCTCACAAATCCAAAAAGAAGGTTTCAAGGCTTTAGAAGAAGGCCAAGAAGTAGAATTTGACGTAGCTCAAGGACAAAAAGGTCTTCAAGCTGAAAATATCGTTATAAAATAGTAAATATTTTACCCCTAGAATAGTTAATATTCTAGGGGTTTTTAATTAAGTACCTTTAACCAACTATCATTTCTATAAATTAAGAAGATTTTTTAATTCCACAACATCAATATTAATCGACATCTTTAATTTATATGTTTATAAATATAATCATAACTTATTCCGCCTATAGAGAAATTTCATATATGAAATCTCTCTATAATATGTACCCTATTCCTTTCCCCTATATTTCCTCATATCTTCTGCATCCTTTATTTCCAATCCCTTTTCTCCTGCTAAGGATTCCAGATGGTGAGTGAATTCATGTAATAGAGTATCCTGTAACTTATCATATAATTCTTTTCTAGAGAGTCCATAACAAACCTTTTCAAAAGAACCATAGTAGATTGCAATCCTTCTACCTGTTATGCTATTGATATATTCTCCCATAACATATAATTTATCTTTATCTCTACTCTCAGGATGAAGTTTATATTCTGGTAAAAGGATTATACCCTCATTAAGTTTATTGAAGAACTCCTTTGGTAATTCTTCTGCTATATCGTCAAGGATCTGATGAACCTCATCTATTGTTGGAAAACTATTCATATATAACGATTCCTTTCTTATATAAAATTTAAATAATATTATAACATATAAAATCTATTAATAACTATTTAATTAAATTAGTTATTTAACATTCCTATTCTTTGTTCTATTATTTCTATCTAAATATGGGTTTTTATCATGTCTTCACAAAGATTAATATCTTTATATATTATCTCATCCATCACTAGTTACGACAATTTCCAAAACCATAAGTAAAGTTTATAATTAAACCTACAATATTTATAAACTCATCTAAGTTTAAGCTATCTCCATCCAAAACTATCTTCTTCATAACCATTCCTCCCATAATTGCAAAGGAGACAGTTAACCTGCCCCCTTAGTCATATTAAAGTATTAATGCTGCTATAGTTCCAAATATCAATAATGAGATATTATAATGAATAAACGTAGGAACACAGGTATCCCAAATATGGTCATGCTGTCCATCTACATTTAATCCAGCCGTAGGTCCTAATGTACTATCAGAAGCTGGAGATCCTGCATCTCCCAATGCGCCAGCTGTACCTACTAAGCAAATAGTTGCGGCAGGACTAAATCCTAAAGTCATACATAGTGGAACAAATATTGCAGCTATTATTGGAACTGTTCCAAAAGAAGTCCCAATACCCATGGTAATTATTAGGCCAATGAATAACATTATAAACGCTGCTATGGCTTTGCTTCCCCCCATCATACCTGCTGCAGCTTCTACTAAAGATTCTACCCCTCCAGTAGCTCTAATAACTGCACCATATCCAGAAGCAACTAACATTACAAAGGCAATAAATCCCATTAGTGAAATGCCACCGTTTAGCATTTCATCAAGCTCCTTCCATTTAAACGCACCAAATGCCATCATTATTGCTAGACCTGCTATAGCACCAAGTGGAAGTGACTTTGTTATAATTTGTATAGCAAAGGCTGCAATTGCCCCAATTAAAGCTCCTATATGCTCCTTCGACATCCCCTTATTTTGAACATGCTTGATATCTAGTTTAGCTAATTTAATATCTTTATATTCTCTCGGCTTTCTGTAGACTATTAATACTGCAAGAAATAATCCTATTATCATACCTATGCCAGGAAGTAACATTGACTTCCAAACCATATTTGTTTCCACATTCATACCATTATCTATTAGAGCGTCTCTTATTATATTATGAAATATAAGTCCAAAACCTACTGGAAGCATTACATAAGGAGCCTTGAGGCCAAATGTCAATGCTGATGCTACAGCCCTTCTATCAATTTTCAATTTATTCATAACAGAAATTAATGGTGGTATTAGTATTGGAATAAAAGCTATATGGACTGGAATTAGATTTTGTGAGAAACAAGCTACACCGGCTATTAACAGTACAAATATCGATCTTCTCCCTTCAACCATTTTTCCTATTTTTCTAGCTAATATATCTGCAACTCCTGTCTTACCAATGGCTACTGCTAAGGCTCCAAGTAATATATAAGATAATGCAGTTTCCGCATTACCACCCATACCACCAATTAGAGTAGCTATAGTATCTCCTAATGACATACCTGATAATACACCGCCTGTTAAAGCAGCTAGAATAAGTGCGATTAATACATTCAGCTTTAATAAACATAAGATAGTCATAACTAATACTGATAATAGTACTGGATTGGTTAACATATTATCCCCCCTTGATTTTATTAGAATGATTAAGAAAAAATTATTGTGATATATGTTATTCATATTTCACAAATCATAGAACCGAGAAAAAGGATAAAAGGTCTAACTCAGTCACAAATTATCAATTGAATAAATTAAAAAGGATATATTGACCAAGAAATTTCTTAGTCAATATATCCTTTAATATAAATATATTATTATAAATGTTCATTTCTCCATAATTCTTCGTATCTAGTTGCATTATATTTTACTGTCTCTATTTCTTCTTTACTTACTTCCCTTCTAACCTTTCCTGGTGAACCCATTACTAAAGAATTAGATGGTATAACTGCTCCCTCCGTAATCAATGCTCCGGCCGCTATTATACAATTATCGCCAATGACAGCCCCATTAAGAATTATTGATCCCATTCCAATTAAACAATTATTGCCTACCTTACAGCCATGAACTACTGCATTATGTCCTATAGTGGTATAATCTCCGATTTCACAAGGAGTATTGGTATCCACATGTACTGTAGCATTATCTTGTATATTGGTGAATTTCCCAATGGTTATATAGCTCATATCCCCACGTGCCACTGCTCCATACCACATACTACTTCCTTCGCCTATAGTTACATCTCCTAAAACATCTGCTGTCTCAGCAATAAATGCTTCTGGGTGTATATTAGTTTTCTTATCCTTTAAATCTCTTATCATATACTGTCTCCTTATTATATATTTCTTTATACTATTTGTTACCCTAATTATAGCATAATAAAACCCAGTAAATACTGGGTTTTTAAATTTATAGTTCTCCTTTTAAGCCTATTTCTTCCGCCACTTTTCTCATAGCGAGGATAGTTTCTCTAATTACATCATCTCTTTCCATCCCTAGCATCTCTATACCTTTTTCAATGACAGATCTATCTACTCCTGACGCAAAGGCTTTATCTTTCCATTTTTTCTTTACAGACTTTGGCTCTAAATCTAATACAGATCTACTAGGACGAAGAAGTGCTACTGCTGTAATAAGTCCAGTAAGTTCATCAATAGCATATAATACCTTTTCCATTTTTTCAACAGGTTGTATATCACAGCATATTCCAAATCCATGGCTTGCTACTGCTCTTATATAATCCTCTGGATATCCTTCTTCCTTGAGAATTTCTTGCACCTTTATACAATGTTCTTCTGGATACATTTCATAGTCTAAGTCATGAATAAGGCCTACTATGGTCCATTTCTCTACATCTGGCTCATTGAAAATTTCAGCAAAATGCTTCATTGTTCCTTCAACTGCTAAAGCATGACGAAGCAGACTATCCGATTTATTATATTTTTTAAATAATTCTAAAGCTTCCTCTCTAGTAGGTATTTTATTTATCATTTGTTCCCCTTCTTTCTTTCTTTATCACTTTATTATATATAATAGGCTAGTGAACTTATGGTGTCAAGTATTATTGATTATAAGATTTAAATCCATTAAATTTTACCACAACTTTATTTAAATGATGCTTTATCTAAGTAATTAGGTAAAATTTAATTATTGACGTAAGTTAAGATTAATATTACAATATTCCTTATATCAAATGTACTATTGGCAAAACTCATACAGGAGGAACTAAAGATGAAAAAACCAAATAACGAATCAGTCTCCACAAATAAAAAACGAGAAACATTTTCATCCGGATTAGCAGTATTTTTTGCAACACTTGGCTCAGCAGTAGGATTAGGTAATATTTGGAAATTTCCTTACCTTGTAGGGGAAAACGGTGGCGGAGCCTTTGTATTAATTTATTTTTTATCCATATTATTAGTTGGTATGCCAATAATGGTATCTGAATTTTATATAGGACGAAAATCTAGAAGTAATGCAGTCTCTGCCTTCACTAAACTTAAGGCAAACCCAAAATGGAAAATCATTGGCTATTTTGGAGTAGCTGCTGCATTTTTGATTATGTTCTATTATAGTGCGGTTGCTGGATGGGTATATTCATATGTATTTAAAGCTATAAATGGTGCTTTTTCAAATCTTTCTAATTTTTCTTTTGAGCAAGCAACAAGTATAGTAGAGAATCAATTCTTAACTACTACTGAAAGTCTATATTCTCCTATTATATGGCAAGGAATTTCTATTTTAGTTGTTGCACTAATATTAATTGGTGGAGTCAAAAATGGAATTGAAAGAATAACAAAGACTCTTATGCCTGTGTTATTTATTCTCCTAATAATCTCTTGTATAAGAGCCCTAACATTACCAGGAGCTAAAGCAGGTTTTAACTTTCTATTTAAAATAGACTTTTCAAAAATAAATCCATCCGTTATTCTTTCTGCACTAGGTTTGGCATTCTTTAAGCTCTCTCTTGGGATGGGAACCATGATAACTTATGGAAGTTATTTTACAGAAGATAATAATTTAATTCATACATCTGCTAAAGTTGCATTATCAGATACATTTGTCTCTCTGTTAGCTGGAGTTGCAATATTTCCAGTAGTATTCACTTTTGGAATGAAACCAAATTCAGGACCTAGTCTATTATTTAATACTATACCTTTAGTGTTTTCACATATCCCTTTTGGAAATATACTAATTATTGCTTTTTTTATTCTGGCATCCATTGCAGCTACTACTGCTTCTTTATCAATGGCAGAAGTTCCTATTGCCTTTATTACAGAGAAATGGAATATTAAAAGGAAATATTCAGTTATTATTGTATCATTATCTACGTTTATAGTAGGTGCCCTAACTGTACATCCTAGTAGTATTTTGGGGCATGTAACGATCTTTGGAAAGAACTTTTTTGATTTATTTGACTATATATCATCTAATATTATTCTACCAGTTGGAGGACTCTTAATAGCAATTTTTGTTGGTTATTTTGTTAATAAAGACAGTGTATTAGATGAGTTATCAAATAATCATAAATTAAACAACTCAAAAACTATTACTATCTATTACTTTGTTTTAAAATATATTTCACCACTACTTCTGCTAATTGTATTTTTAAACTCATTAGGAATTATATGAAATTTGGAGATAAGAATTTTTTGCAGACTTCTTATCTCCCTTGATTTCTATCTTTATTCTATTGCAATTACTGAATATAGGTGTGAAAGTGGATTATTGTTTATATCGTCTCCAAAGGCATAGAATATTTTATTGGCAATCTTTTTATATTTTTCTTCTTTAGTTAAATCGTATAGTTTAAATAAACTCATTATAGCCAAGGAATTACCAGATGGTATAGCACCATCATAAACATCCTTTGGTCGCATTATTAACTGTTCTGATATATTGCTATAGAAAAATAATCCTCCATCTTTCGTATCTTCGAAGAGTTTTATCATATCCTCAGTTAATCTTATCCCTAGGTCTAAATATTTATTATCATTTGTTGCTTCAAATAGCTCAAGTAATCCATATATAAAGAATGAATAGTCTTCTAAAAAACCAACATTATAGCCTTCTCCATTTATATAAGTCGATAATAAATGGCCTTCTTTATCCATGGAATTTGCTATTATGAAATCTGCTGATTTTCTAGCTATTTTATAATAACCTTCATTATTAAATATTTGAGCTGCATATGCCAGACTAGCTATCATTAAACCATTCCATGAAGTTAGTATTTTTTCATCTCTATGGGGTTTAATTCTTTTATTTCTGTATTCGAAGAGTATCTTATTAGCTTTATCAAGATTTGATCTATCTGACTCTGATATCTCATTCAAATCATGTAAAATTAGATTAGGATTATTGTAGCCTTCAAAATTTCCTTCTTCTGTAATATCATAGTACTTAGAATATAATTCTCCTATCTCCTCTCCCAAAACGTTTAATACTTCATCATAGCCAAATATATAAAACTTTCCCTCTTCTCCTTCTGATTCTGCATCTAACGCTGAATAAAATCCTCCTTCTATAGATGACATATCTCTTATTACAAAAGCATATATCTTTTCTGCCACTTGTTTATATAATGATTTTCCGGTTATCTCATATGCTCTTGTATAGACAATTCCTAATAGTGCATTGTCATAGAGCATTTTTTCAAAATGAGGTATTAACCATTTTTCATCTACAGAATATCTATAGAAGCCGTATCCTATATGGTCAAAAATGCCTCCTTTATACATTTTTTCTAGAGTAATCTCTGTTATTTTCAAAGCTTCTCTATCGTTATTTTTTCTACTATGTTCTAAGAGAAACCATAGATATTGTGGCATAGGGAATTTGGGATAAGACCCAAATCCACCATTTTTTTCATCAAATATTCTTATTAATCCCTCTTTTGCATCATTATTCACTGTCTCTTTTATATTTCCTGTTTCATTTACTAGATATCTTTTCTTTACTTCTTCTAAGATATATTCTGATTCTTCCAATACCTTATCTTTATCATTTTTCCATAGTCTATTGATTTTATTAAGCAAATCAATTATCCCTGTCATCCTGCTTCTAGTTCTCTTAGGAAAATATGTCCCTACAAAAAAAGGTTTTCCTTCTGGTGTTGCTAATATATTAAGTGGCCATCCACCAGATCCAGTCATGGCTTTAGAAAATGTCATATATACCTTATCAATATCTGGTCTTTCTTCTCTGTCTACTTTTATTGAAATAAAGTATTTATTTAGTACTTCTGCAACTTCTTCGTCTTGGAATGATTCGCGATTCATTACATGGCACCAATGGCAACAAGTATTTATATCTAGGAATACCCAATCGAAAGAAATATTGGTTTATCCTCATTTTGGGACTTTTCAAATGCTTCTGGTATCCAAGGATACCAGTTAACTGGATTATAAGCATGTTGTAATAAATAAGGAGACTTTTCATCAATCAATCGATTAGGTATTTTATCTTTAGCCATAATACCACCACCTTTCATATTGTATTTCTATGTATTATATCCTAAATAAAAAAGATTACTATAATTAGTTAGTAATCTTTCATTTTTCACCTATATTCAATTTTGATTTTTATATTATCCTTATCAATTCTCGTGTACAACATTAACTTTATTACTTTTCATGTTAATATTCTTGTCCATTTCCATAACAATTGCCACAAAACTTTACACTAGAAGCTAAAAGTATCTATTAGCTTCATGCAGTTATTAATTCTTCAGAACCGCCTATTCAATATCTTTTTCTTCAAATATTAGAATTTGATTTTTATGAACTAAACTTCCTTTGATATTTAAAAAATAGTACTTATCTTCTTTCCAAGTCTGCGGCTCTAATGCCCAGAAGTTACAGTAAATTAAAATATTTTTTCCTACTTGATTCCTGATCATATCATTTAATTTCTTATTTTGGACTTTTATTTCTATTGCTGGTACTTTATAAGCCCCTTCTTCTTGCACAGGTTTTGGAGATTCAAGCTTTATTGAATAAAAGTCATACTCAGGTTTTGGTTCTGTTATACTTCTTATCTTCCCAGCTATACAAATTGGATGTTGAGGTCTTTTGTTTTTAACATATAAGTAGCAAGCACCATAATCATCTATCTCGTAATAAAAATTATTCCAATTAATTTTTTGTTTTTTATTTAGAGTACTATTATAAAATTCTAAAGTTACTTTGGAACTGATATCCTTATTTTCTTCTAAAGCATTCCTTAATTCCATTATTTTTTTCATAGTTGACAAATAAGAATCTAGTCTCTCTTCTTTTTTCTTATATTCCTTTTCTTTTGATTTCTGACTAGTGCTATCTTCTCCCAAGCCGTTTTCTTTGATCCCAGCTTTTCCAGTTTCTCGTAAGCTTTCTGAAATTAAATGAAGTCTAAAATTAAATTTGCCTAATCCTAAATCCTCTAATATTTTGTCACTAGATTCTTTTGCCATTATTGTCAAACAACCTTCTGTATTATATTTACACTCTAATAAATGATCATTCTCCTTGCTTTTTAACCTAAAATAAGGATTAATGTAGTAAGTCTTCTCATTAATTTCTTTCTTATATCCTTTTACATAGGTTAACTCCACATTACATATATGGCATTTCAAATTTCCTCTCATATCTTCGGAGGCTTCTTCTATTTTAATTTCTTTACTATTAAACAATGCTTTCCTTAACTTTCTTCCCATAAATATTTCCCCTTCTCTTCTATATGTTCGTTACCTTATAAAAACTACCTTCATAATACATTAATCACTAAAACCTCTTGCTCTAATTAATAGCTTCAGTACATTTACTTTTCAGAGTATTTCTTTTATCAAATTCACCTATATAATTGTTCCTATTTTCCACATAATATTTGTTAGTTGGAAAAATGTCTTTATACCAAAATGTACTGCAACATAAGAAACTGTGAATTATTTTAAAATTACCTATACCAATTAACTTCATGTGTTCAATTAAATCTATAGAAAATAAACATCATAAACTATAACTAAAACTCTGCAATCTAGTATATTGCTAATTTGGGATTTAGCTTATAGCAATAATAAAATTCAAATAAGTGATGAGTCTTTGATTGGTAGGCTTTTTTCATTGTGATTTGTAGACTAAAAGAATATTCCAACTCACTAATACTCCACTGAGTTAACGCTCCTTTTCTAAAATCATCCATTTTATTTTCCAAGTTACCCCAAAATGGTATCTATAATATTAGCTAATATTAGTTTTCGCATAGCTCTAGAATGAGTGAAATTTCTTCAATTTAATATTTGCTTTGATATAATGCCAAAGTTATCTGTGATATCTCTAGATCCTTTTGTATTTTGCCTTCACGAAAAAATTCTTTGACATACTTATAGAATTATTACCGATATAAAATATCCTTTTTACCTTAGCTAAATAACAACATATATCAAGACGGCGTATCAACATTCCTTAAATATTTTTCATCACTGCTGGATAATATACAGTTCTTATATATAATGTAATTCCTAAATAGCTCATTTATTAAATCATCGCTGAACATCTATTCATCACTTATGAACTATTTAACTCCTAATTTATAATCCATATTATTAGAAACTCTATGAATAATATTTTTATAAATCTATCCTAGCCTGCTTTTATTATATGTATTAAAGTTCTCAAAATCATGATGCCTTTCAATTTGATTCTTAAATTTA
Organism: Tissierella carlieri; assembly: GCF_018917285.1. NCBI lineage: Bacteria > Bacillati > Bacillota > Tissierellia > Tissierellales > Tissierellaceae > Tissierella > Tissierella carlieri. The sequence continues at coordinate 90,044 of NZ_JAHLOH010000045.1, forward strand.
GAATGCCATCCCTTATCTTTTGTTACAATAACTTTCTCATTTACATCTAAAAATTGATCTGCTGTAATATCAATAATATAGTCTTCATATTTAAGCCATGCGTGAGTTCGTTCCTCATACATACCCCAAACATAAAATGTTTTTATTCCATTAGAAGCGTAAAACTTTGATAGAAGATCACAAGTATCACTACAGCATCCCCTAGGAAAGTTTTTTAGAAAACAAGAGTCTGGAAACTCATCTAAATCCATGTTTTCGAGTGTTTGTCTAAAAAAGACTGGCAGTATTTCTGAGCTTCTTCTCAACCTAAATCTATTTTCCCTCCCCAATAATCTTAAACCTTTTTATTGTTCTAAATATAGCTAGCCCAACAGATAATTTTAATCATAAACTGAAAATAAAAGAAATAATTTACAAGCTAACCCCTAATACTCTTAAGCTATTTATTTCAAATGTCTGTAAGTCGGTTAATGTCCGTACATAGCATTCTATCTACTACCACTTATTAATGATTCTATAATTCCTATTAAATAGCCAAATAGACTCTTAGCAGTTTGCTTATTTCTATGTCTTTAAATTGAACAAATCTAATTACGGTTTTAAATTATGTCTAGATAGTCATATATCAGGCGCACTATAATAACCTCTACTCTTCATATATGGTTATGCTAATTCTTATCTACCATCTTGACTTCCTTTAACGCATACTTTAAGAATTTTTCGTCTGTTGCTATCATTAAGGCACATTCTGGATAATTTGCTCCATGTTGATCGATACATCGCGGCAATACCTAGAAAATAATTTTTTTGCAATTGCTTCTACTACTTCACGAACATGTCACTTACTTATTCTGTATTTCATCTTCATTTACTTCATTATTTGGTTCATTATTATCTAAATCTTCAATCTTAGAATACCAATGTTTAAACAAGTCTTCGTTGTACTCTCTAATATTTGAAAAATAATATCTGTCGTGGACCTCATGCCTGTCGCCAATCTGAGTATCTGTCTCACCACAAAACGGGCATAGTAGTAGTAACTTTTTACTTAAAAAACAATCTGCTTTTAATTCATTAATTAAAAATATTTTTTCACATTTTACACAACTAACTTTATAAACATAAAAGGTTATGTCCTTACCACCTTTACTTTTTGGAACATCATTGTTAAAAATAATATTGACCAAATTTTGTATTGCAAACTTAAGAGCATAAATATTTTTTTCTAATAAATCAGGTAATCTTATAATATCGCTCCATCCATTAGGATTACACTTCACACCTTGTCCTAGTATAAAATCTAGTGGTGCAATTGAAAATTTTGCTCCTAATGGTCTCCTATGTACAACTTCATGCCTTAATTGGAATATTTCTTTTACTTCTTCAGACTTATAGGTATCAATTATTTGCTGAAACATATCATTCTTAGAAAACTGTTTCTTATACGCTTTAAGAAATGAATTACTATCTTTTTTATGCGATATATTGAAAAGTTTTGTCTTATTTTTAATTCTAGGTCTTATTTCATCTATAGTCTCTTCTGGCAATCTAGTTGTTATAACCTTATAGCCATTATAGCATTCTACAAAATCAATTTTATAATATGCAACTTCCTCAATCCACTCTTTAAGGTCTCGACCAACAACTAATCCTGTTTGAAGGAATTCATTTAACACAATGAAAATATATTCCCAAGCACATGCTATTCTAAATAACGAATTTTCATAATAATATGAGTAAGTGCGTAAATTAAATCTATTCAATTTAGCGATTGAAAGACTTGTTCCTACTGCTAAACAAAGGTCATTATTATAGTAAAACTTAAGCTCTTCAATCAATGGTTTCATCGTAAGCATCATACTAGTATCATTCGTTATGTTACTTTCATCAAATTGTGGTTCGAATTTATCTCTATATTTTTTTATTTGCTTTTTCAAATTTCTCTTTATATCTGCATCAAATACAAATTCATTTATTTCATAAAGTTTATGTGTATTGAAATCTTTTGCCTTTTTAAATAATTTTCTCATCAAGTTTCCTCCGTTCCCAACATGCTTTTCTAACCTAGCAATAAAAGTTATTCACTAAATCTACTATAACCTTATAATAGGCAAGTAGAAAAAATAAAATACTTTGATTTATTCTTTATAAAAATGAATCTCTATATCTCATTCATCCACATAATTTTTTAAAACTAGAATAGCATTTTGATGGAAGAAAAACTGCAGGATTAAATCTTGTGGTTTCCTATAAATTATAACAAATATTTATAGTTAGAAATACCTAATAGATATAAGGATTCGTTTATCCTCCGTTTTTTATTTTCTAAAAACCTCCTCATTTCACTGGCATCATTATATAGATTTGCATGCATTTTATAAAAGATAAAGGCTTTTTTCATTTTTCTGATTAAGTACTCTGCTTGGGCTAGTTATACTGTTATATTCTTTCTATATTGCTTTTAGATTATTATATCTAAAAAAGAATAGACTGCTACACAACTAACTACTTAATTAGTTATACAACAGTCCTCAATATCAAATTTATATTAGCAATACTATTATTTAGTTCATACCTAATTTTTATATGTAGTATTACAATATAAGTGTGTTACTTGACCATTCGCTAATGCATTACTTCCACCATCTTGTTTTCGTTGTATATGATCAACCGATATGGATTTGCTATCCATATAACCTTTACAAATAGGACATTTAGCTAGTGTTGAAACAAACGTTTTAAGTTTAATTTGTTGTTTTTTTCCTCTTGAAAAATTACTTTTTACAGAAACAACTTCATTATCAACTATTTCTATTTGTAAATATTTAAAGTTATCTGATTCCCTTAATTTCATTACAACTTCCTCAGCTGAAAAATAAGGATTTTCTTTTATTATGTTCATTATTTCTAAAAAATAATCTTTTATTGGTGTATAGGCTCTTTTAGATTGCCTATTTTTCCTAACAATTTGCTGAACAAGAAAACTATATTGATATATTACTTGTTCGAATATTCCTCGTGTGCTAACAAATAAATTAATTTGCTTCTTCACAATTAATTCTTTCATAAATAATAAAAAGCCATAATATGATGCCACTTTATGTTTTCCTATGTCAGAGTAAAAATAAATAAATGGATGAATTCCTAATGAAAACAGTTCTTTAGAATTAATATATTGTAAAATCAATAATGTATTTCTTAAACACTCCTCAACATTTTCTTCAGTTCCCTTTTTTGCATCTTCTATTCTATCTATATTATTACATATTTTTACTGTTTGTGTTACAACATCAAGTGTCAAATTTGATGATTGCAGTCCACCAATAGTTAGTGAATTAATATCATCAGCATTACTTTTTCCTTCACCAAACATAATCATATGAATTTTCTTACAATATGTTAAAATTTTATTCTGACCTGATTCACTAAACTTTGACCAATACTGATATCCCTTACCAGCTCTTACTATAGCTCTAGCTGCAATTGCATAAGCTTTCTCTCTATTTTTTATTAATTCCAATTCAGCATCACTTATCTTAGTTGCAGATTGATTTATTTTTAAAAAAGAATCTTCTGCTTTATTAGCATCACCTTCTACCCATTGTAATTGTAATGCCAAGGCTCCTAGATTTTTAGCTATTTCTTTTTTCTTTGAATCATTTTCCATAATACAATTCATACTAATTTCCAATATTTCTTTAAAGGAACCTATAGTTTTATTTACTACATCTCTTGTTTTTTGAGCTATTTCTTTCTGCTCAGGTGAAATATAATTTCCAAAATAGCTTAAAGAAATACTTCCATCCCCATAATCATCATTTATCCATGCACTCAAACTACTTAACCTATGAGCACCATCTATTACAAATATATACCCACCTTGATTTCTCCACAAAATAATAGCTGGGACTAACTCTCCATTAACAAAGCTTTCTATCATTGAACATACCTTTTCTGTATTCCACTCATTTGTTTCACGCTGAAATATTGGTTTTCGTAATGCTGAGAAGAAAAATGAGTTATACTTTAAATCCTCAATAGATAAAGTGGCTTTATTTCGCGTATTTCCACTACTCCCCAATGTAGATATAATCTCAAAATCTTCCCGTGGAATTAATGAGTCTAGTGTCACGGTCTTCATCTATGTCCCCCCTTAAATATAGTATGTTATAGTTTTTGCAAAACTTCTGAATTTCAAAGTTTTTATATTTTTAAGCAAAAATATCTTCAATTTTTTATTGTTATCCAAAATTTTCCATTTACTTAGAATTATACAATAATACCTATAATATTACAACAAAATATGAGTATATTTCCTATTTATAAACATGAAGTAAATCTGTTTAATGATTTAATATTAATTAAAAAGTTTTTTTGCTACAAAGATTTATTAATATCAGAATTTATATAAATATAATAAACCATTCCCAATATTACATGTTATGAAATAAAATGATTTTATCGGTTATAGTAATCGGAATGACACCAATGGCATGTGGCTCTCTTTAACCACTATCAGGAGTACCCAATAGATAAAAAAATAGGTTTATTTTCATCCTTAGCCTTTTCTAATGCTTCCTTATTCCACGGATACCAGTCTACTGGATTATAAGCATGTTGTAAAAGATAAGGAGATTTTTCATTGATCAATCTATTAGGTACAAAATCTGTATTTGGCATTTCATCACTCTCCCTTCAGAATATTTTTCTTATTATACCCATTCATAAGGTAATGTATGAAGGAATGTTTGTCTAGATAAAGTTAACTTCTATTTCTATATTATCTCCTTCTCTTTTCCAAACTATTGATTCTATAATTGATTTATATAATTCGTTTTGCTCTTCATAGGTAAGATTCTCACTTTTAATAATCTTTTTAAACTCATAAATTAAATTCATTCTCTGCTGATTAGTTAAGCTTTTTGCATGTTTCAACCTATATTTTAAAACCTTCAGTTCATCTTCTAGTAAATGAATTTCTTTAGTAACAGTTTTTTTTCTTATTTTATACTCGTCTAAGGTATACGCTTCTGCTTCATATGCTTGCCGTATCCTTGTAATTGAATTAAGCTTTAACTTTATTGTACTCTCATAAGTGCTAATCATATTAGTTATCTCATTTATTTCGGCATCAGCATCTTTATCAACTTCGTTCTGAATCTTAATTTCATAATTCTCTAATTCTCGATTCACTACATCATATATAAGTTGTAATAATCCACCACTATTACCACACTTATTACCAAATTCGTCCTTGTACCAACATGTTTGAATTGTTAAAGTTCCTTTTCTATCTTTTCTTTCTATAATTGATAATGTATGATTACATTTTCCACACTTAATAAGACCTGTAAATGGAAGTTTCTTTCCTACAGATCTTTTTGTTCTTTTTAATCTATTTAAAAATATAAGTATTTTCTCATGTTCTACTTGTGTTTTAACAGCTTCATGACAGTTATTAACTATAACCCATTCAGATTTAGGTAATACTTCAAATTCTGTAGTACCATACCATATTCCCCCTCTAGGATCTGGTATCTGCTTTTTGCTTAGCTTATAAGCTATTTCATATGAATTCATCATTATCATCATTTAAATTATATATCTCATTTTCGGTTATTACTAGAGTATCCGATTTAGCGAAAGCTTTCTTTATGGTGTCCTGATCACCCATATCTCCTCTACCTAGTCTATCTATATCTATAACTAAAACAGCATCATAAACCTCATTTATTATTCATTAAGCAATCTTTGCATCACAGGCCGCACACTGATGCTTTCACCTGACTCAACTTCTTCATATAATACATATTTCCAAGCATTTTTTTACATATATCTATTAACACTAATTTATGTTTTTTAAGATCTTTCTCTAGATCTCCTCTTGATTTTCTGATATAAATAGCCACAAATTTTATATAAAAACCTTTAAGTTTAATCGAGCCAGTTTTTATTACATCACCACCTTATCATCCAACACTAAATTAGTTTACCTTTGCAATATCAGCTATACGTTCCTTTTCATTATTATTAATAATTTGGTTTAGAGAGCTAGAAAACTTTCTAATTACTAATAATGAAGGTTCATTATTAATTTTAACCTTTACATCTAAATTCTTTTTAGTGTTATTTGAATAATTCATAGTATACTCTTTCATTCAAATTCCCCCTTTATAATAAAAAAGAAGCTACAATTCTAGCTCCTCTTCTTCTATCTCTATTTCATATTATAATTTTTCAACTGTATAATTCATTAATATTTCTCATTTGCTATAGCCTTCCACTGCCTAATAGTGCTTTCTTTTTCATATTGCTTCATAACTAATCTTTTTTTAGGCTCTGGTAAGTTTTTAATATAATCTCCAATTGAGTAATCTCTCAATTTTTCAATTTCATCAATTTATTTTTCTATCAACTATAAGTCTTTCATATTATATTCTCTCCTTATGTAATGAAAGATTTATTGCTCTAGCTCTTCATCTATAGTAGTTGCTACTTCTTTAAGTGTTTCTAAACAAACTGGATATTCCAAGCATTTTTCTTCTAGTAGTTTGAAATTTGCACAACGTGAATTTAAAAAAAGTATTATATTTTGTAACCTTCTCATAAAGTTTATTAGCATTATTAATTATTCTCTCTGTATTTTTATTTATAAACCCTACTTGTTGATATAATAAATTACGATATGTAATGTTAGGCTCTTTATTAATATTGTAATTAATTATTCCTTCATTAACTACTGGGATTATATTATTTAAGTTGATTGCTCCATGTTCACCATTATTAATTTTAATAAAGTCAATATTATCTTTCATTTTACTATGCTTAGGTCTAGGGGAAGCTAATGGTGCAAAATACTTTATATTGTTAATCTGAAAAACTATGCCTATATAAACTCTCTTTTCATTATTATTTTTCTTTACATTTATACTATCATATCTTTCTCTCGTAAGAATTATATCTTTGTACTGAAATATCAAGTTTATTAGCCATTTCAGTTTGAGTTAATTTATTTTGTTCCCTTGTTTCTTTTAATATATTCACATTATCTACCTCATTCATTTTAAACACTTTGTTGAGTTATACTATTATTATAACTTAAATACATTGTTTAAGTTAAGCTTTTATTAACGTTTTTTAGTCTTTTTGTTTAAAGATAATACCAAATATGTATGTTATGTTATATTTAGAATAAACAAAATGTTAAAAGAGGGATACTTATGAAATTCGGAAATATACTTAGAGAACTTAGGGAAGAAAAAGAACTTACTCAAGTGGAATTAGCTAAAAAATTAAATATTACTAGCTAATCTTTATCTCAATACGAACTGGGTAAAAGAATACCAGATATTGAAATGATAAATAGACTCGTTGATTTCTTTAATGTTTCCGTAGATTACCTTCTTGGAAGAACTGACATTAAAAATTCTTCTAGGTTTTCCATAAAAAAACCTGAAGAATATGTTACATCAAATAAAATGTTTGAAGAAATAGATAAACTATCTCCTGAAAGCCAGGAAGAATTAAAGAAATTAATTGAGCTTTATAAAATTAGGGATATGCAGAAAAGAAATACTGAGGTCGCTGATGAATTGACTGCTCTAGACTAAGAAAATATATTGATGACATGAAAAGATGTTTAATTAATGGGCTTAAAGGCAAATGAGTAAGAAAAGTATCCTAGGTTAGGATAATTATGAAAATATCTTTATGTATAGAAATGCTCTAGGAGTTTATCCTAGAGCATTTTCGTTATTTTCATCTTAGTGAGTATAGTCGATAATAAAGATATATATACCGACATCTATCTCATTGTTATTTTTTCTAGCCTGTATTATTATCACTATCAATATAAAAGGAAGTTATAGTTATGACTATTACTAACTATCCATTTTTACCTCCATATCCAATTGTAATAAAGAAATAATGAAACTATAATCATGGATAAAATTATTGCTATTTCTCCAACATTGATACTAAATATTCTAGTTTCATTTATATTATCAGAATTGTTGCCCTTCTTCTTCAAAATTCTTAAGGCGATAATTGATATTATTATCAATATAACGCTAGTTGCATGAGCAACTGTTAATGGTTTTATAAAGATAGGGTTAGCTCTGAAGAACTCTACTATAAATCTGTTAATTGAAAATCCTATCAAATATGTGAAAAATAGTTGTCCATCATACTTAACAGACTTTCTTCGAGCCCATAATATACCGAACAAAATATAATTCAATACTGATTCATACATTTGAGCAGGATGTAATAGTTCACTACCTCTTAGTACTCCCCAGAAATACTTGTTTTTCATTGCAATTCCAAATACATCACATCCAACCCTTCCTATGGCTTGTCCTAATATTGTTCCTGGGCCCATAATATCAGCTGCCCTCCAGAGGTTTATCTCTTTTCTTCTAGAATATACTAATGCTGCAATTCCCCCTCCAATTAATGCACCTTGTATTGAGAGTCCTCCATCCCAAATTGCTATTATTTTATTTGGATTATTTAAATAATAATCTAGATTAAATACTAATACATAGTAAAGCCTTGCTCCTATTATCCCAAATATGATTACATAAAAGATCAAATCAGAAATAGTATCTGTAGAAAACTCTTTTCTTTTAGCCTCTTTCATTGTAATTAGGTATCCAACTATTATTCCTATTGCAATAAATAATCCAAACACATTTATGGAATAGTGGCTTATGTTTAATATTGTTTTCATAAAGTCATCCTTCCTCTAGGTCTCTTCCTTTTTTAATAGTCAAAAATAAAAATACTTAAATATACTAATCCTCCAGCTAAGTTTGCAGCAGTAAAACCAACTTTCATGGATATTATTAATGCTAGTACTGATCCTGTGACGGACATTATTCCATTTATTCCCCACATTAGTGGTATGTGTTTTTCTTGTTTATTTAAATTTAATTTGGTAATTCCTTTTGGGAAGGCCATTCCTAAGAAAAAACCCAATGGGAACAACAATCCAGCTAATATTAATAGTTTGAAACTATCTTCTATTATCCTATACTTATCTATCATAAGTGGTATAACCATCTGTAATAATATAGTCAAAATAGGAATTATCACAAATATTATCTGTCTATGTTTAATTTTAATATTAAATATTTTTTTGTTGCTAAAGTAGCTACCTATTCCACAGCTCAATAATAGAGAAAATAATATATAGCTAAAAGATTTAGTAGGATTCCCTAAAAACAACATGCTCTTTTGTATAAGTGGTATCTCTATTAGCATAAAACCTAAACCAATTGCTCCAAAGTAAAGGGATGATTTGTAAATTTCGCTTTCTCTAATCCTTTTATATATTATCCATGATGCTAAAACCATTATAGCCAGTAGTGTTAATAAAGTTAGAGGTATTCCTTTACCATAGTCAAAGAAGAATGGCTTATTATCTATTGAAGGTACTGTATTAAATGGTATTCCCTTATAAATATCTGATAATTCAATTTCTCCTTTACTATATCTATAATATTCATCTCTATATACTGTTTGTGGTATGTTTTCTACCACTCTATTTTGTATCTTAGTACTATTATTAATATTTTGTATTTCTTCAATTGTGAAAGGCTGTTTTTTAAACACTACTATAGGCATATCTATATAATTTTTATGTTCTTCAGCCTTATCTAATGTAATATTATTAACTACAACAAAGTGATTTGGGATATCTTCCCTTTTAATCCCCATGTCTAGTAATACTTCTATTCCAGTATTAATTCCTTTAAACATATCTTGGGCATCATGAAACATAAAACTTAAATATCCATCGTCCTTTAGATGTTCAAAATAAGTTCCATATGCTTCTTTCGTATAAATATAGTTTTCAGACATACTAAGTCCACCATTATTAACTGAATTGGTCATTACCATAGATAAATATATATTATTATATTTCTTATCTGTTTTCTCTATAAAGTTTCTCCCATCATCAATGTATGCATTTACTCCTTTTTGGTTGTAAATATCTCCATTGAAATCTTTAAATTTATTAGCAGCATCTACTGTTGAAGGATTTATCTCTACTGCATCTATATTTTTGCTACCACCTAGAAGTGCTAATAAAATATCTTTTCCACCTCCAGATCCGATTATCAGCGTATCATCATTGTTCCCAATTGAAAATGGAAGAAATTCGATTTCACCTCTTAAGTATCCTACTTTCTCTAGATCTCCATCAAATTTTAACATTGGTGCACTTGCACCACCATCTGTTATAATAACCTTTTCGTATTGACTTCCATCTACTACATCTGTTCTCGAAATAGAATCCCATTTTGTATAAAGAACTTTTACTTCTGAATCTTTTTTCTTATTTAAATGGTCTATCACTGTTATTGGACTTGTAAAATATGCCGTAAAATTAAGTTCCAAACTATCTAAGAAACTTCCTTCAAATATCAATGCTATTATCATAGCTAAAATTCCTATTATTACTGTCCTATTCTTTTTAAGATTAGAACTTAAAGAAAACATTAGACTAGATATTAAAGCTAATGAACTTATGATAAATAATGTTTTTATAAAACCAAAACTATTCATCAAAGGAATTATCAGAATACTCCCTAATGTAGAACCTAATAAATCTGCAAAATATAGCTTATTGCTTATCTTATTATTCTTTAGAAAGACTAATGATAAAATCATCCCACCTATAACAAAAGGTAGACTTGACACCAAAATATAAAATGCAAGCATTTCAATATATGGTAATTTATAAATCATGACAACAGCTCCAATATATAACAGCCCTAATAGTATAGAGAGATTCTCATATTGAAATTTTTCTTTTGACTTATATACAATAAATCCACCAACACCTATACCTAAAATAGCTAGTGATATTGTAAAAAATACTAGGTGTTTCAACAACATAGTAGAGAAAAGTCGTGTAACCAATATTTCATATATAAATAAAGATGTTGACAATATAAATATACCTATAAGTGTAAACAAAACTTTCTTCCTTGCTTTTAACATAATACCCTCCACTCTATTCATCAGATCCTTTTAGTTCATTGTTATTTTCTTTATCTATTCCTCCATGACAACTTTTATTGCCATGTCCCATCATACCCTTCATCATGAATATATGCATTAAAGGACATATAAGAAACATTAAGAAAATCGGAAGTTTTGATAAAAATTGACCTCCAATATTAAAGTATCTTAATCCTGCAATTATCATTATAGGAATTAGGCAACCAAGTAACATTAAAAGCATATGTTTGCCATGTCCTTGTTCATGTCTATCATTCTTCATAATTTCTACCTCCATATTTTATAAGTATAGTTTTTATCTTATTTAAGTCTTACAAATTCTATTTCATGAGGTTTCTTACCTATTTTTATTGTGTTGATTACTTCATATTTTTTCATATCAATAGCTGATATATCTTCTGATTCAAGATTTGAAACATAGACTAAGTCACTATTAGGCAATACAGAAATATGATTAGCCTGTCCACCTGTTTCTATTGTTTTAATTACTTTACTATTTTCTATATCTATAACACTTACATCTTTTGAGTACATATTTGTAGTCCATACATACTTTCCATCATTTGATACAGCTACACCGTGAGTTCCCTCTCCTACTTTTATCTTGTCTATCTCTTTCCCTTCCTTTACATCGACAACAGATATAGTACCATCTTGAACATTAGCCACGTATAGATATTTGTCATCTGGTGAAAGCTCTGACTCATTTGGAATTAGTCCAACATCGATGGTCGATATTATTTCAAACTTTTCTATATCTACCACGCTTACATTCCCTGACATTACATTATTTACAAATGCTAGCTTACTATCTTTAGTAAAATCTATATGAGAAGGACTTTTACCATTAGATCGTATGCTTTTAATTATTTTATCCTCTTTCGTGTCTATAATATTGATATAATCAAACTCTTCTCCCTCCTGCAAATCTCCACTCGCAGTGAATAAGTACTTTCCATCAGGAGTAATATCTATTCCATGAAGGTTTCTTCCAGTATCTATTGTTTTCAAAATTTCTTTACTATTAACATCTATAATAAACACCTTACCATCTTCAATATTACCAGTATATATTTTGCTTCCATCAGAAGATACTGCTATACCATGGGATACTGAATTTCCTATCTTTATTTCATCTATTAATTTATTTATTGAAACATCAATAATAGATATAGTTCCATCTCCTGCATTTGGTATATATGCTAAATATTCATTTTCATTTTTCATCTGTGGATATGCATATAAAATGGCTATGGCTACTAGCAATATTGTAATAATTTTAAGTCTGTTTTTCATACTATCTACCTCCATTGTTATAAGAATCTATTACATCCTTATCCCATTTAAAAGTTAGCTTTCTAGCATCTCCTATTCCTTCTATTTCTAGTTGAATATTATCAACATTATCATTAATTACATCATTTCCATCATAAGTTTTTGGAAGCTTTAGATATCCAGAAATATGATGTCCTCCTCCACCTTCTAATTTCCATTGAAAGCCTTCATCAATTACAGTACCATCGCTTACCCTTAACTTTGAAAGCTCTGCATATTTTATATTTTCCAAATCAACTCTATGATTATTTACCATAACTTTAAATACAATATAGTCTTTATCATCTTCTAATAAATTATTGAAAACCACTGCCACGTCTATTCCATTCTGACTATCAATCCTCATTAAACTTTCTTCAGTTAATTGAGCTTCTTCTAAATTTATATTTTCGTCTTCTTCATTATCTTGGGGCTTATCTAAATCTACATTCTCTTTTTTTTCTGTTTTTATATCCCTATTATCGTATCTATTATTTTCTTTACTTCCAATAACCATTACTATACTTGAAAAAATTAGTATTGCTACTAAAAATATTATAATAATTGTTTTTTTCACTTTTTACCTCCAATAATCTTAATTATTTCTGTATTTTGTTCATTGTTTTCACAAAATGGGCAGTATCTCCAATCTATATCTATTAATCTTCCGCAGCACTCACATACTTTCTTAATCTCTTCCTTGCAATATGGACAATATAAGAAATCAGTATTTATTTTCATCCCACAGTTCCTACATTTCTCATCTCTACTATTTACATGTGATTTTTCTTCTTTCTTAACAATTAAATAAATAATACTTGATAGTATTATATATAGCATCAATTTCAAATTGACCACTTCCTTGATACTGAAAAATAATCAGCTCTAATTTTACTGAGATGTTTTTTTACTTGTTTGTACTGTATTCGCTTTTTTGCCTAGTTTACAGCAATCCAATGGTTCTGAACCAAAACTCTCCTTATTAGCTTCCTCTAGCTTTTTTAACCACTTTTTAATTAATTTTTTCATTATTTAGCCCTCCTGCTAATTTTATTTATTCTTAATTTTTAATATTGCAATTGTCATGCCAATATTGAAAACAGGTAAAAACAATTACAAAAAGCAAAAGATGTAGCATATGCTACACCTTTTGCTTTTTAATTGTCCCAATTCCCACATCTATTTCTTTATTATCCTCCTATACTTATTTCACCATTACACACTTTAGTATTTAATTTCCCCATGAGCTTATTTGAAATAAGTCCTACTACATAATACATTTTTTAAAGTTTATATATTATCTTATTTAAGTCTATGATGTTCTTATAAAATATTGTAAATTTAATTTTGCTTTATATCTATATTATGCTTTTCTAGTCTATATATTAAAGTATGTCTTGTTATACCTAATAACTTAGCCGACTTTGTTTGATTAAATCCCGTTCTTTCTAAAGCTTGAATAATTAATTTTTTTTCTACTTCTTCAAGTAACACTCCTTCTTCTGGTAAGACGAAGTTTGGGTCCACAACATATGATATGCTTCTAATATCATTTGGTAGAATATCTTCTGTTATTTCATGTCCATAGGATAATATAACACATCTTTCAATTATGTTTTGTAGTTCTCTTATATTACCTTTCCATTCATAATTCATCATTCTTTCTAATGCAGATTTATTTATATTCATCTTTGATTTTCCCATTTGTTCAGAATATTTTTCAATAAAATAATCAACTAAAAGTGGAATATCCTCTTTCCTCTCCCTGAGGGCTGGAATATGAATAGGAATTACATTTAATCTATAATATAAATCCTCTCTAAACTCTTCATTATCTACCATTTCTCTTAAATTCCTATGAGTTGCTGCAATTACTCTAAAGTCACCTTTTATTGTTTCTTCTCCTCCAACTCTCTGAAGCTCCTTTTCTTGCAACACTCTTAAAAGCTTTATCTGCATAGCTTCACTTATTTCTCCTATTTCATCAAGAAATATTGTACCTCCTTGAGCTAATTCAAATTTTCCCTTTTTCCTAGAAATCGCTCCAGTAAATGCTCCTTTTTCATAACCAAACAACTCAGATTCTAGGAGATTCTCCGGAAGTGCACCACAATTTATCTTAACTAAGGGACCTTTTTCTCTATTACTAAATTCATGAATTGCATTTGCTATAAGTTCCTTTCCTGTACCACTTTCGGCTAGTATAAGGACTGTTGCATCTGTTGGAGCAACCTTATATACCATTTTCAGCAAATCGTCCATAATTTTGCTTTGATAAATTATCTTTGAGCTTTCCTCTTTAAGTTTTCCTCTTAAATACTTTACTTCATCGTTTAAATTTTTATATTCTAAAGCCTTTCTGATTATCATTCTAAGTTCTTCTATATCAAAGGGTTTAGAAATATAATCCAATGCCCCTACCTTCATTGCTTCAACAGCTACTTTAGTTGATCCATGAGCAGTTATCATAATTACAGGCATTTTAGGGCTTATTTCTTTAATCATTCTAAGGGCATCCATTCCATCAATTTTAGGCATCTTAAGATCTAGTATGACTAAGTCAGGTTCTTGTTTTTTGAAAATTTCAATAGCTTCCTCTCCATTTTCAACACTCATTACCTCATATCCTTCTTTATTTAATGCTCTTTTTAAGGCCCAAATCATATTAGGCTCATCATCTGCTATTAGAATTTTATTTTTCACTTTTTATCAACTCCCTAGCTCATTGGCAAATAAATGTCTATTTGAGTACCTTTTGATTCTGTACTATCAATAGTTATATATCCATTATGATCTTGGATTATCCGATGTGATACACTTAGACCTAATCCTACTCCTTTTTCCTTCGTTGTAAAAAAAGGATTAAATATCTTTTCTAAATTCTCTTTCTTTATTCCTATTCCTGTATCTATAAAACTAATATTCACTCCATTATCTATTATTTCTGTGTTAATAGTTATTGTTCCACCACTACTCATAGACTGCACTCCATTAAAAATTATATTAATAAAAACTTGCTTTAGCTTTTCTTTATCTGCAATTATATTTGTATCTTCATTTATATTAAGCTCCATACTGATATTCTGTTTACTCAAGTACTTATCAGTTATTAAAACTACTTCCTTCAATAATTCACTTAAAGATATTTCTTTCATTTCATTTTCAATAGGTCGTGCAAAGTTTAAAAGGCCATCTATGACTTTATTTGCTCTATCTACTTCCTTTATAATTATTTCAAGTCCTTCAACTAAATCTTTATCTCCTTTTTCTTCTTTTAGAGTTTGGCTTATAGTTTTTATTATACCCATTGGATTTCTTATTTCATGAGCTATTCCTGATGCAAGTTCTCCTATTGCAACTAGCCTATCGGTCCTCACTGTTTGGGCTTCTAGATATTTTTCTCTGGATTTATCTTGAATAATTATTACTAACCCTTGAACTTTATCTAATATATTAAATAAAGGAGATATAGTTAAAGCAAGATATTTTTCTTCATCTCCTACCTTAATTTCCGTTTTTATATCAGAAAAGTGAATTTTTTGTATTTTTGCTTGGTTTAATATATCAATTATATTCTTGTCTTTAAGTATTCTCGTTATATTAACGCCTTCCAAATCTTTTTCTCCAAAAATTTTTTCTACCTCTTTATTAATAGAGGTAATTATAAAATTTGGATCTGTAGATAATACACCACTATTTATACTATCTACAATATTTTTAGTGTAGTTCTGTAGCTTTGTGATCTCAATAACCTTGTTTTCAAGGGATTTCTGTTTCTCATAATCGAGTTCTACGAGCTTTCCAGTAATAAAACCTATGGTTAAGAATAAAGCAATCTCTAGATATTGATTTAATAATGTTATACTTATTCCAGTCCTAAATATTGATAAATGGGGTGCATATAATATTGAAACAATAATAGAAGAAATGAGTCCTCCCTTTAGTCTATATCTAAAAGACGATAGAATAATTGGAATATAGTATAATTTTCTGTAAAAAATATGAATTTCCCATTCTGCCATTAGGTTTGAATAATGAAAAAATGTGATTACCACAATTAAAGATGATATTATCCAAAAATATTTGTCCTTAAAGATTTTCTTATTTATCATACTATTTATCGCCTCATATAATTTTTTATTAATACAAATATTATTTTATCATTATTAGTTAACATACTACAATAACAAATATTTTTCAATATAGGTTATTAGTTTATTTAGGGAACCTTTAAAATAGATACGAATAAAATGTAGTAAAAAAATTTTTAATAGGAGTGATTGACATTGGAAAATTGTAGAATTAAAAAAACTTTAAATACAGTAAGAATTTGTGGCTGTACTCCAAATGAAAATGCTATAAAAGTATCTAATATTGTTTATGCAGACAAACCTCCAAATGCTATTATCCTTGTTGCAGAAGAAAAATGGCAAGACGCTTTTGCTGCTACACCTCTTATTCATTTTCCTAGAAATGCACCTATACTCTATACTCCTAAAACTTATTTGGATCCTTTAACAGTAGAGCAGATATTTAAATTAAACCCTACTGGTGTCGATGGTGTAAAGGTCTTTATTGTTGGTGAATTTCCCTACTTTATTGAAGAGCAACTCAACATGTTAGGATTAAGAACCAAAAGAATAGGTGGCGGTAATTTTTATGAAACAGCTGCTAGAGTTGCTGAATATCTAAAATATCCACCAAATATTATGGTTATCTCTGGAGAGGATTATAGAGAAGGACTATCCACCTGCGCTTATGCTGCCCATTCTGGAGATGTTATTTTATTTTCAGATAAAAACCAATTACCATGGTTTACAGGTGCAGTAATTCAGAGTACAGAAAATCCTAATGTTTTTATTGTAGGTAGCACTAATACAATCTCCGAAAAAGTTGAGGAAGAAATTCGAAAATTAAATGTGAAGTTCGTAGATCGTATTTCTGGTTCTACCCCTTATGAAGTTTCTGTTAACTTTGCTAAATATAAAAGCCCTAATGGTCAATTTGGATGGGGAAGAAATTATAGGGATGGCCATGCTTTTACTTTCACATCTATTTATAGTCCTTATGATAGTGCTTCTAGTGCCCCATTTGGTCATCTAGGAAAGCATACACCAATTTTATCTGTAGACCCTAATAATCTGCCTGAAGTTATTAAGCACTACATTGAATCAATAAAACCTATACCTCAACAAGAACCTAAACCACCTTTTATGCATGGATGGATTATTGGTTGCGATAATACTATTTCTTATGATGTACAAATAGAGATTGAAAGAGCACTCTCTATTGATGAAGCCCATATGTCTATGGATTATTTACACTAGATATTTTCATATTATAAATAAAGAAGCAGAGGATATAACCTCATAGTCAATCCTCTGTTTTCTTATCTAATAAATCATGATTTTTCTTACACACCACATAATTCTCCACCATAGACTTCTCACTCTTAAATAGTAATAATGTAAATATACAGTACGACACTTAAGAATATGGTACGTATCTTTGGATACCTAAATACCTTATCTTAACTAATTAATATTGGAACATCTATGATTTTGTTTCTGCATTTGCTCCATCATATGCATATACATTTGATAGTTTGCATCTGCAATTTGCATTTCTATTTGTGAAATTTCATAATGTTTATTTGCTAGAGAGCTATGAAATCTATATAAATCATGATGATATTGCATCATCATTTCCATATCCATATTTATTTCCATTATTAATCACCTCTACCTTTTATAATAAATAGTTTCTCAATATAATATATGTTTAACTTAACTATATCGTTCCATAAAGGTGTGGGTTGATCTCTTACACAACTTATACCATTAAACACTCTTCAAAATCTCAATTACATGTGTTATGCAGTAACTGGAGTTAATACCTTCAATTATGATTTTCTTTTTCATAATGCATTCTCCTTATAGCAGGTATAAATCTTGGTACTATATTCATATATTCTAAATATCTATCCCCAAACTCCACCATCATAATTTTTTCTTCCTGTTTAGATAGTCTTAGATACATAATTATTAAGGCAGGTGCCATCATCATTGTTATTATTGTAGGCCATTGAATAAGAAATCCTAATATTATTACCATAAAACCACTATATTGGGGATGTTTACATACTTATAAATTCCACTAGTTACTAGCTTACCATTACCCCCATGTATACCCTTCCATCCTATTGCAATAATTGCAATACCTGTGAAGATGAAAATATTGCTTAACGGATGCGATATTGAATATACAATCTTAGAACCCCTCGCAAAAGCTACCCATAAGTGTCCATTTAAATGAGTAAAAGGATCTAATACTGGATACTTATCACCTAGTATTGAGGTTAATATGTATATTGTAAGAGGGAATCCAAACATTTCAGCGAACAATGCTACCATAAATGAGGTAAAAACACCTAAGGTTCTCCATTCTTTTTTTGTTTGAGGCTTGAATGCTAAATAAATAAACCATCCGAACATTAAGATATTAAGTAGGACTACTCCCCATAAACCATAAGCATACTGATTTAAAAAATGCATATCTTCCCTCCCATTTAATTAGTTTTTGTTTGCAGTTAAATATATTAAATTACAAATTTATAAATAGCTAATCCCAAAAGTAGCAATCCTACTATTATTAATATAGGATTTGATCTTACACTAGAATTATTTTGGCAATCTTCGTTTCCCCATTCCTTCACTTTTCTATTATTTTGGTGATTGCCTCCACCACAACATCCCATAATAACACTTCCCTTCAATTTTTTCATTAATTGCTTTGCTTTTAGTCATATTAATAACCTTAGTTATTTTATCATTTGATTTAATATAGCTTCTACTTTATCCGAATCTACCTCTATGTAAATCTCCCCATTAACTCTAACTACTGGACCTTTACAATGACCTAAGCAGACACATTCTTTTATATCCAATTCTATTTCTTTTTCACTTAATAAATCTTCGTATTGTTTGAACTCTTCAAAAATATCTACTCCTTTACCCAAATCACAAGCCTGTGTTTTACAATGACTGCATACTTTCACTTTTATCATAATCGTATTTCTCCTTTCAAATATAATAAGTTATTACTATCACTTATTATTAATCCTTATATATCATTTATGCAATATTCATGCCACTTCAGATTTTACAAAGTAGTTTAATATTATTTATATAAAAGCATAATATTACAAATTCTAAAGAATATAGCTTGTAGGTTTAGGTGTAGCAATTCACACAATAGAGAGTAAGTATTGCCACAACTATCTGATAAATAGTTGATGATATAGAAGCTATAAATTTAGAGGAGGAGAATTTATTAAAGAGGTAGAGGTAGGTAGCCATCCTGCTCATATAGTATTTACTGAAGATGGAGAGTATGTTTTAGTTACTAATTATCAAGATAATAATATATCGATAATTGATGCAAAGACCTATAAACTAATTAATAATCTTGCAACTGGAAAGGACCCTCATGGTTTTAGGATTTCATCTGATAGTAAATATGCTTATGTAGCCAATTTAGGCGAGGATACAGTTTATATAACTTTCACCAATTAATTTTACCATCATGCTGGACACACAATAAAGGAAGGAGCCTATGAATATATCATACTCCTATTTTTATTTAATGGGAAAGTTCTAGTTTTCCTGTTAAATAAAAATACTACAGAAACTCAAGCTGAATTTCTGTAGCCATATAGTTTACTTTCTATTTTGTGTCATTTTCATAGGTTTGACGTTCTTCTTATCTCTACCTACTGTACAACAATCCAATGGTTGTGAACCAAAATTGTCCTTATTTGCAGCTTATATTTTTTCAAGCCACCTTTTTATTATATTCTTCATTACATCACTTCTATTCCAACAATTTCATAACCAGCTTCACTTACAGCTGCTTTGATATCTTCATCCTTTACATTGCTATCAATATCAGCTAATGCATATTTTTCTTCTAATTTTACACTAACATTTGAGACTCCAATTAATTCACTTAAAGTTTCTGTTACATGATGTACGCAATTATGACAGCTCATACCTTCTATTAATATCTTCTTTTTCATATTATTATCTCCCCTTAATTTTTATTTTGTATTTATATAAAATCTGCTTTGCATATATTACTACCTAACTGGTTTAAACTTCTTTAATCTTAATGCATTTGTCAATACAGATACTGAACTTAAACTCATTGCAGCTCCTGCAAACATTGGGTTTAATAATGGCCCCCCAAATAAGTGTAATACACCCATTGCTATTGGTATTCCTAAAGTATTATACGCAAAAGCCCAGAATAAGTTTTGCTTAATATTTCTTATTGTACTCTTACTTAATTGTATTGCAGTTGGTACATCCATTAAATCACTTCTCATTAGAACTATATCAGCTGACTCCATCGCTACATCTGTACCAGATCCAATTGCTATACCAATATCAGCTTGAGCTAATGCTGGTGCATCATTGATACCATCACCAACCATGGCTACTTTTTTACCCTCTGCTTGAAGTTTTTTAACTTCATTAGCCTTATCCTCTGGTAAGACTTCTGCAAGTACTATATCAATACCTACTTGCTTTGCTATTGCTTCTGCAGTTCTTCTATTATCACCAGTAATCATAGCTACCTGAATACCCATCTTATGAAGTAATTCTATAGCTCTTTTACTGTTCTCTTTAACTGTATCAGCAACAGCTATTATACCAGCAATCTTATTGTCAATTGCTATATACATAGGTGTCTTACCTTCTCCAGCTAACTTATCAGAAGAGTCTTCAAGGTTTTCTAAGGATATATTTCTTTCAATCATTAGTTTTCTGTTACCAGCTAAAATATTCTTTCCTTCGATAGTTACTTCAATTCCATGTCCAGGTATAGCATTGAAGGAATCTACCTTCTTAAATTCTAATCCTTTTTCTTCAGCACCCTTAACAATGGCTTCACCAAGAGGATGCTCCGAACCTTTTTCAGCTGAAGCTGTTAATTGTAATAATTCTTTCTCTGATAAACCTTCTACTGAAATTACGTCGGTAACCTTTGGCTTACCTTCAGTAATTGTACCAGTCTTATCGAATACTATTGTTTGAATTTGGTAAGCAGTTTCCAATGCAGTACCACTTTTAATTAATACTCCATTTTCAGCTCCCTTACCAGTACCAACCATAATCGCTGTTGGTGTAGCTAAGCCTAGTGCACAAGGGCAAGCAATAACTAAAACGGCTATAAATATTGTCAATGCAAATGTTGCTGATTCTCCACCTATAAAGTACCATGCTAAACCTGATATTATTGATAATACTATAACTATCGGAACGAAATATCCAGATATAACATCAGCCATTTTTGCTATAGGTGCTTTTGAGCCCTGAGCATCTTCAACTAATTTTATTATTTGAGCTAATGCTGTATCCTTACCAACTTTTGTCGCCTTATATCTGATAGAACCATTTTTATTTATACTTGCACCAATGACTGGATCTCCAATGTGCTTTTCAACTGGAATACTCTCTCCTGTAAGCATTGATTCATCTACAGATGTAGTACCTTCTACTACAACCCCATCAACAGGCATCTTTTCACCTGGTTTAACTACTATTATATCTTCAACTTCAACTTCATCTATGGAAATCTCTACTTCTTTTCCGTCTTTTATTATCATTGCTGTTTTAGGTGCTAGACCCATTAATTTCTTAATTGCTTCAGATGTTTTACCTTTAGAAACTGCCTCTAAATATTTACCTAGTGTTATCAATGTTAATATAACTGCTGCAGACTCAAAGTAAAGATCCATTGCATAGCTATGTTCCCCACCAATAATCATATATGTTGCAAATATACCATACACAACAGCTGCGCCTGTTCCAATGGCTATTAATGAATCCATATTAGGGCTGCCCTTTATCAAAGTTTTAATACCTATAGTGTAATATCTATATCCTGCTATAACAACTGGTATTGTTAAAACAAGTTGAGTTAAAGCAAAGTTAACAGGATTCATATTAGGATGTAAAAACATAGGCAATGGAAGACCTAGCATATGTCCCATTGCAATATAAAGTAAAGGAACAGTGAATATTGCAGATATAATAAACTTTTTCCATAGTGATTTTATCTCTTTTTCTTTTCTTTCCTTATCAGTGTCAACTGAAACTTCTTCCTCTATAGCCTTGTACCCAGTTTTTTCTACTGACCTTTTTATATCCGATATCTTTACGGATGATGGTTCATAGCTTATTGTCAGTCTCTCAGTTGCTAGGTTAACATTGACTTCAGTAACACCATCTAGTTTCCTTACTGCCCTTTCTACAGCTTTCACACATGATGCACATGTCATCCCTTCTATTTTCATTGTTTTAGTTACAGCATCTAATATTGCCTTATAACCTGCTTTTTCTACAGCTTTCTGGATTTCTCCTACAGAGACAGAGTTTTCATCAAAGCTTATACTTAATTTTTCAGTTGCAAGATTAACATTAGCTTCTGATACTCCTTCTAACTTCCTAGTTGCTCTTTCTACAGCTTTCGCACATGATGCGCAAGTCATACCTTCTACTTTTAATGTTTTATTTGTCATTTGCTTATTCCCTCCTTTATTGCAATTACTTTATTTACCCATAATTTTAGATAAAAGACGCATAACTTCATTCATCTTCTCATCACCCTTATCCTTTTCAAAGGCTTCTCGAACACAGTGATTTAAATGCTGCCTAATTATTAATAAATCTGCTTTCTTTAAAATCGAATGTGCTGCTAGTATTTGATTAGATACATCTACACAGTAGCGGCCATCCCCAATCATCTTGATAGTTGCTTCTATTTGCCCTTTAGCAGTTTTAAGGGACTGTACTGCTTTTTTTTGATCAGCATTCACTCCCCCCTCCCCCCCTGGGGGTGTATATATAATATTTCAGAAATATCACTTTGTCAATACTTTTTTATTATTAACTATATTTTTATGTTTAATCAAAAAAACACTTCTAGAGTGTAACATTCAAGAAGTGACTATTTTAATATTAGTGAAAACATATTAGATGCAGAAATCAATTCAGTATATTTATCTTAATTTAATATATCATTGGTTTCATTTTCTTTTTTATCACAACAATATGTGACATATGTTTTATAGGACTATGCGCTTTAGCTCCTTGATTATCCTTGTCTCCACTACAACATTTCATATTTATATCTCCAATTTTTTCATTCTATAACAGTAATATAACTACGTATCATACCCATCCAGCAACTGTATCCATATTGGCCTGTTTCAGTAGGTATAAATTCTATTAAATTATCTCCTTCATTTAATTTTATCTCTAAATCAAATTCAGGGATTATTATCTCATTATTACAACCGTTAACTTTCCCCGTTTCTGCTTTTATGATCCATTTTACTGGTATGCCAGCTTTAACTATTATAGGTTGATATCTACCAAAGTCTAATACTGTTGTTATAGTTTGATATTCTCCCTCAATTTGGGCAGTGTTTTCTACTGATTCAACTGTTTGAATTTGAGGAATTAATACTCCTGAAAGACTTAATCCATTATTTATCATACCTACGCCTAATACCACTACTAACATTGCACAGATTGAAAGCATCTTATCAGTAAATTTCTTATTTAACTTACTACTTATAGTGCCTAGTATAAACATCAAAGGAACAGTACCTAAACTAAATAAAAACATTGAATAAGAACCTGCAACAATACTGCCAGTAGACAATGCATAAAGTTGCATGCTCTGTAATGGACCACAAGGCATTAGTCCATTTAGTAATCCAATATAAAAAGATGATTTTTCTTTTGCTTTTTTACTGTTTATCCTTTTACTTAGAAATCTTGGAACCTTGATATTGATATATCTTAACCATGGGAATATATTAAGCATATTAAACCCCATGATTATCATAAATATACCTGCAATTATGACTACAGCTCCACGAAAACTTCCTTCAAGACTTATCACAGAGCCTATGCCACCAACAATGCCCCCAATAACAGTATAAGACACTACACGACCCAAATTGTATAATAAATTTGAATTTATTACAGATCTACTGTTTTCAGCTGAATGTAGACTCTGTGCTAGATTTATCCCACCACACATTGCTACACAATGAAGTGAAGTAAGTAAGCCAATTACAAAAAGCATACTATAACCCATACTGCTCTGTATTTGAGGAAAATAATTTGTAACATTTAACAATTGAAAATGATTCAGTATAAAATAAACACTAAGTATTATAATCAAGATATAAAGTGGCTGTGTATTACTAGCAAATTGATTCTTTCTCGTAAAATCAACCACCTTATAATCTAACGTGTTTATAGCTTTCCTTATTTCTTTAATACTTATGATGTCTTTATCATAATCAATATTTACTTCGCATTTTGCATAGCTTGCTTTTACATTGAAAATACCTTTCATACTTATAAGCTTCTTTTCTATTGTCATTTCACAATGAGAGCAAGTCATTCCTTCAATTAATAACTTTATTTTGTTGCTATTCATTAGAACTTCTTCCAATTCTCAAATATAGCTGCATTTTCTTCAAGAAAAGCTGCAGGTATTATAATTTCTGTACCAGTCACAGTTTTTTCCTCAACCATTATAGGAATTGGATTACAACCACCACGTTCCTGCTCTATCATATCTAAACTATAGATATTCCCACAATTTTCACATTGTATTTGATCGTCCTGTTGAACAAAATAAGCATAAGGACTTCCATTACATACCTGACAAGTATTAAGAGCTGTGCGAACTGTACCATCACTAGCTCTTGCTGCTAATAACCCTACAGTAATACCGTCTTTAGACTTATATTCTAAGAATGATACATTCTCAGTAATATCAGCTTCCTTAATTACAACATCACCATTTTTATTAAGTATTGCTGCAACACCTAAATCTTTAACAGGGCCACCAGCATTTTCATCTAAAGAATTTTCTTCAATAGTGGTGTTTTGATTATTTGATGTGTTAGTATTATTTAAAGCTGTCTCATCTGAGCCTCCTTTCGGAACTAAAACAACAATAGCTACTGCAATAATTGCTACTGCCATAGTTAAAAATGGAAGGTAGTTTGTTTTTTGCTTTTTTGTTTTTATAGCTTTTTTTGGTCTTGTCATACTCCTTCTCCTTTTCCTTAATTTATGATTTTACAGCATTATCAATGCAATAATTATGCCAACTATTACAGAGTGTTGAAACTTCGTCGTTTTAGTAATAAACACTTATATATTTAAAATATCATAAACAGTTATTATGTGTGATATCAAACAGGTCGTTGTATGATATCACACATATACTGTTTATATTGCTTTTACCCTTAAAGTTTTATATTTAGCATGCTATTCTAATACCTCAATTTTGATCTATAATATTGTACAAATAAAAGGAGAATATTAAACAATAACTACACCCTTAGGGTTTAATATTGATAACGGTTATATCCAGTCATTGAATTTATGCCAATAGAAACAGGTCAGTTTGGATATAGCTGTTGGATGGGTATACGAAAGAATAATAGTAGTAGATTAATATATAAAGCAATAATAACCAGTGATATATTGATATGATGCCTCCTAAGTAGACAGTCTAATTAATTAAAAATTAGATTATCTACTTGGAGGTATTTTTTTATGGGAAGAAAACCAAAGTATAGTAAAGAAGTAAAAGTTAAAGCTTGC